>JAZLLD010000045.1:0-36704 GCA_045597945.1 Bacteroidales bacterium | reverse complement strand
CCTCTCTATCTGACGATTACATCCTCTTTGAACAGTCTGAACTCAACCTTCGTCCTAGAAAACTTTTGAACTTTTCTTCCCCAAAACAAAAATTCTTGATATCTTTGCACAACGGTGTTGCACTTCGATATTGAATCTAAGGTCCTTTATGCTTTTATATGATGTGCAATATTATTTGCTTTATGCCGTTATGTCTGTTGAAGTATGAGCAAGAGCAAAGACCCTAATAAGCAACGCATGCCCCGCTGGAATTATTGCGAGCCGGGATATTACTTTAGGTGACTTCTAAAAATTGGATAATCTAAGTTTCGCAAGCGAAACTTATAAACTGAAAGAAATTACCAGAAATTAATCAGAAATTATTTTGTAACAAGTAATTTCTGGAGCATTTCTGATAATTTCTTTCAGTTCTTCTAGCCAAGCTTGCTTGGTTAGAAAAAACAAATTTTAGAGATTACCATGAATTATTAGAGGTTGCCTTTATCACTTTGGTGGTAGAGGGTCGTCGGCATGTGTTTGGCGAGGTTGTAGGTGATAGCCGAATACCACGAATCCCAATCGGCAGTATACCAAGCCTGTGTGTGAAATGCTCAATACGTTGGCCGCACAGCTCTGCTCCATCAATCTTTCGCCAGTCACCAACAAAGAATCCCAATAAGTAAATAAAATTGTGTATCTTTGCAAAAAATAACAATGAAGTGCTGAAGCGCTCTGCGGCGTGACAATCAAACGGTTGCGTAGTATTTCGCTTCGCAACACAGCAGTTGAAAAGTAAATATTAATTTATTGAAGTTATGAAGAAAATCATTTTCTTGGCAATGTTGTGCATGCTGGCGTGCACTGCCGCCAACGCGCAAGACCAACCCGCAGTGGCTAGTAACGCTGCCCTTCCCGCATCAGATGTTCAGCCCGAGATGTGGCCCGTGACGGGTGCCGACAACCTGGGCTTCAAGCATCGTATCAGTTATGGCGATTTCACCACGTCCTACGCCACACTTATCGAAACCGAAACCACCAGGTCGCACCTCTTCTATTCCACATGGCGCAAAGAGGCCACCATCAAGTTCAAACAGCAGCTGGGCGAGATGGCAGTCAAGGTCAAAGTGAAGCAGAACCTCAACAATGATGAGTTCTCCAAAATCATGAAGTTGTTTTCCCTCAATGTAGACAAGGGTCTGGACTATGCCGTGGATATCAACGACCCGCAGTCCGGTGTCTGGCACATGGCTTGCAACACCTCCTTTGCCGAAGAGGATTTTGATTGCGGCGTGCTGTATGCCGACAATGGAAAAGCTTACACCATCCGTGGTCGCAACTACTCTACTGGCAAAGATGTGATGTTCCTCCGCACACGTTTCTACTATTCAATCTTTGATGGCGACAAACTGGTTGCCGCAGTGGATTCTGAAGGCAAGGGTCTGGCCTGGATTGACACCACCCTCCCTGCCGAACAGCAGATTGTGCTGGCAGCTGCATCCACCTCGCTGCTCATGCTCAAATGGCTCGCAATTGCGTAAGTTATCTTACTGCTATTCAATAGTCTGATTTGGTTGTTGCTGCCCGTTTGGGGCAAGTAGAGCCACCATAAGCCCCATCCCTGTTTCACTTTCCGCAATGGAAGGTCACAGCGATGGGTCTTGTTTTAGGGTCTTTTTTGATGTTTCCGCAAGTGGGGTTATTTCTTCCGCAAGTGGGGTACGGCTGGTTTGGCAGAAAGGTTGTAATTTTGCAAATCGGAAGTGAAAGAATGTATCGTCTGTAATGCGTTGTGCCGTAGTGCGATACTTTGCTTTCCTGATTGGATATTGACCACTATTTGTATACGATGAAACAAAAATTATTATCAATTTTATGCTTGGCAGTGCTGATTTTGGCGTCGTGCCAGCCCCAAAACACTTCAAATATGCAGACTTCTCAACAATGGGACAAAGTGTTTCCCCTCAGTGAAAATGTAAGCCACCAAAAGGTGGAGTTTAAGAACCAGTATGGCATCCGTCTTGTTGGCGACCTGTATATGCCCAAGTCCATGAGCGGCAAGGCTGCCGCCATAGCAGTGTGCGGTCCTTTCGGTGCCACCAAGGAGCAGTCGAGCGGCCTCTATGCCATGCGTATGGCCGAGCGCGGTTTCGTTACCCTGGCCTTCGACCCATCTTTCACCGGCGAGAGTGGCGGAGAACCCCGCAGAACTGCCTCGCCCGACATCAACACCGAGGACTTTATGGCAGCAGTGGACTACTTGACATTGTGCGAAAATGTTGATTCCGAGCGCATAGGAATCATAGGTATCTGCGGCTGGGGCAGCATAGCGCTGAACACCGCAGCCATCGATCCCCGCATCAAGGCCACCGTGGCTAGCACCATGTATGACATGACACGCGTGAATGGCAACGGCTATTTTGATGCCGATGATAATGCCGATGCTCGCTTTGCTTCCCACAAGGCTATGGCTGAAGAACGTACCAAGGCGGCCCGCACTGGAGAGACAACCCAGGGGGGCGGCGTAGTGGACCCGCTGCCTGAGGACGCACCCCAGTTTGTGAAAGATTATTACGACTATTACAAGACCCAGCGCGGCTATCACTCCCGCTCAGGCAACAGCAACGATGGCTGGCACACCTTTGGATGCCAGGCTTATGCTAACAGTCGTTTCCTATACTATATTAATGAGATACGCTCGGCTGTGCTGGTGATGCATGGCGAGAAAGCCCACTCGCGCTATTTTGGCGAGAATGCGTTCCAATACATGGTGGAAGGTCGTGCCGAGGGTTACGATTTTGTGCGCAAGCCAAACCCCGTGCCTGAGAACAAAGAGCTGCTAATCATTCCCGGTGCATCGCACACCGACCTCTACGATGGCGGATTCACCGAGAAGGAGGGCAGGGGCGAGCCCAAGAACCTTATTCCTTGGGACAAGTTGGAACAGTTCTTTAGTAGTAATATGAAATGAGAAAGTTATTTCTTGTTGTATTGTTATTGGGTTCATTATCCTCTATGGCACAAAAGATTATCGACACTCATGCCCACATGATTCCACGGTCGTATCTCGATTGTTTGGCTAAGCATGACGCCTTGCTCGATGAGGATTTCCCTATTCCGCATTGGGATATTGATGAGCATTTGCAGTTCATGGATGAGGCTGGTATTGAATGCTCTGTGCTCACCTTGCCAGCTCCGCAACCCTGGTTTGGGGATGGAGAGGAGTGTGCCAAAGTAATCCGTCAAGCGAACGAAGAGATGGCAGCTGTGAAGGCTCAGCACAAAGGCCGATTCCTGTTTTGTGCTGCCTTGCCTTTGCCCGATGTGGATGCTGCTATTCGCGAGGCAATCTATGCACTCGACACGCTTCATGCTGATGGTGTGAAAATAGCCTCCAACAGCCGCGGTCTTTACCTTGGCGATCCTGCACTCGACCCATTGATGGAGGTGCTCAACGAACGTGGAGCGGTCATCATCACCCATCCGCACAGGCCGTCCAGCAACAACGAAACACTCACCTCGGTTGTGCCTTTGGCTTCGTACGAGTACCTTGCCGAAACCTCTCGCGCTATCCTCAACATGGTGGGTCACAACGTCATGGTGCGCTATCCCCGGCTGAAAGTCGTGGTGCCTCATTGTGGTTCGTTCCTGCCATTGGCTGTGCCACGAATGCAGAGTCTGATGCCGGTGATGAATGGGGTAGGGTATCTGCAGGGCGTTGACATCATGCAGAATCTGCAGGCATTGTACTACGACCTTGCTGGTGCCGCAACGCCCGCAACTATCCGCGAACTGCTTACCATCACTTCGCCTTCGCATCTGCTCTATGGCACGGATTATCCGTATGTCAAAGCACCTGTCCTTGTCAAGAATCTCTCTATACTAAAGTCAAATCTTGCCGACATCGTGCCCGAGGAAGTGGATAAAATATTGTACAAAAATGCTATTCAACTATTTGCGAAATGAAAAAAATCATCATCATTTTACTGCTTATGATAAGTATCACGACTAATGCCCAAAACTCCCCCATGATAGAGAAGGCTATCGACACCACCATGATCGTACGTATCAGCGAGATAGAAGTCTATCCCGAATACCTCACTGAGTATCTTGAGTTTGCCCACAATGTGGGTGCCACCTCGGTGAGGGAGGAGCCTGGTGTTATCTGCATCTATCCCATGCAGCAACTCCGCAACGACTGCCAGATTCGTATCTTGGAAATCTACGCTTCGCAAGAGGCCTATCAGCGCCACATCCAGTCGGCTCATTTCCAAGTCTACAAGCAAGGCACCCTGCACATGGTCAAGAACTTGGATTTGGTGGATATGCGGCAGATGGCACCAGAAACCCTTTCGCTCATCTTTAAGAAAAATCAACAATGAAAAAATTAATCACTATTCTATTTATATTATCAGCCATGACAGTATCGGCACAGACGCTTACCGCACGCCAGAAACACCTAGCCACCCTCGCCGCTCTGGAGGCTCAAGGCGATTTAACACGACTTGAACCCGCTGTGAAGGAGGCTCTCGGCAACGGTGTGACAATCAATGAAATTAAAGAGGCTTTCTCGCAACTCTATGCCTACACGGGCTTCCCGCGCTCACTCAATGCACTTGGTGTTCTGAGCAAAGTGCTGGAATCCGGCAATGCCAACTGGACCGAAGGCAAACCCTGGACCCGCCCGGCCGTGTGGAGCGATGCCAAGAAGGCTCTCAAAATCGGCACCGAAGTGCAGACCCAACTCTCTGGCCGCCCCTTCAACTATGCCTTCTGCCCACAGAACGACTACTACCTCAAGGCACACCTCTTTGGCGACATCTTCGCCGGTGACCAGCTCACCCCTGCTGACCGCGAGATAGTTACCGTTGCAGCCCTCTCTGCCCTCAAGGGAGTGGCACCGCAACTGGCCGCCCACAAGGCAGGCGCCGTCAATATGGGCAACTCCCAAGAAGTAGTTGACGAACTGTGCCAGTTCCTTTCTGCAAATGGTCTTTCGCAGTGCGATGCGGCCGCAGATGTCTGTGCCGGCGCATGGCCTAAAGGCAATCCCAATGATGCCTACGCCCAGTACTTCATCGGCAACAGCTATCTGGCACCTATCCAACCTAAGAACCTAGCACCCGGTGCTAAGACCGCACAGGCCTACACCAATGTCACCTTCGAGCCTGGCTGTCGTAACAACTGGCACATCCACCACGGCATCCACCAGATGCTCATCTGCGTCAGCGGCGAAGGCATCTACCAAGAGTGGGGCAAACCTGCCATCCGCCTCCATGCCGGCGATATCATCGACATTCCCGAGGGTGTGAAGCACTGGCATGGTGCCACCCGCGACTCCTACTTTCAGCACCTCACAGCCCATGTGCATGTGGCTGACCCTGAAAGTAATGAATGGCTAGAGCCTGTGAATGAAACCCAGTATCTGGAGGCAAATGAGTTTAAAGATTGAAGGATGCAGTTGGCCGGCTTCCTGGATGAGTGTTTTGGAGTGGATGCAAAACAATATTATTATAATTCTGCCGTTATGGAAATAACAAAATAATTAATAAATGAAAAGACAGATCATCATTATTGCTTTTGTATTAGCCTTTGTCCCCTTCGCCACTCAATGTAGTGGAGGAAGTGGCGCCAGTCATGAAAGTCAGTCGACAGCTGATGCTTTCGCCTCCTTTGCCCAGCATTTCAGCAGCTCTTCGGCCTTTGCTACCGCCACTGTGGGCGGTCGCGAGGTGCTGCTGGTGTCGCAAGAGACCTTTGGCGAAGTTGACAGTCTCGAACTTGAGGCTATCGAGGCCACGGTCTTTGCGCTTGATTCGGTGGGTGGAATTGTGAGTCTCGGCGCAGTGCGTTCCCAGGGCACCAACTACCCGGTGTCGCTGATGGATGGAAAACTGCTAGTGGCGGGTCACCAATTCGTCTATGTCTATGATATCAGGGGCGAGATGCCGGAACTGGTGCTGGACAAATGTTTCCAGGGCGACGGTCCTGAGATGGATCCTGCGTTCGACACCTTCGAGTTGGCCAAACCCGTCATATTTAAGCGTTTATGACCTTACAAGAATATAGAGACTACATAGCTGCCGGCAAACCCGTGGAGGCTGGCAGCGAGGCGCATCTGCTGATGCACCAGATGTCGCAGGAGGCCATCCGCATCACCATGGAAATCAACAACCGCTATCACACCCCCGAGGAGTTGCGGCAGCTCTTCGCCGAGCTCTGGGGCATCGAGGTGCCAGAGGGTTTTGCCATGTTCCCGCCCTTCAACACCGACTGCGGCAAGAACACCCATATCGGCGAACGGCTCTTTATGAACAGCGGCTGCAAGTTCCAGGACCAGGGCGGCATCTTTATCGGCAACGACTGTCTCCTTGGCCACAACGTGACCCTCTGCACCATCAACCACAATCCCGACCCCGACCGCCGTGGCGACATGGAGTTCAAGCCCATACGTATCGAAGACAAGGTGTGGTTGGGAGCCAACGTTACGGTGTGCCCGGGTGTGACGATAGGCGAGGGAGCCATTGTGGCTGCCGGAGCCGTGGTCACCAAAGACGTGGCGCCGAGAACTGTGGTGGGCGGAGTGCCCGCCAAGAACATCAAGACCATATAGATTACCGACACATATCAATTATATATTATATGAAACATTTATTATTATCATTCTCGGTGCTTGCCCTGCTGGCAGGCTGCGGCAGCAAAGCGGCCGACGACGCTACAATCAACGATACTACTAGCAGCTCCATCGCGCTCAATATCGGCGACTTCCAGTGGACCCGCCAACCCGAGTTGTGTCTGATTAAGGGCGACACTATCGAGGTGACTACCAAGCCCCACACCGACCTTTGGCAGCGCACCTACTACCATTTTCAGAACGATAACGCTCCGGTGCTGCAGATGAAAACCTCCGAAAAGTACTTCAGCTTCATCGTGAAGACCGACTTTGCGGAGAGCCATCACCGTTTCGACCAATGCGGTGTGGTGATGTATCTCGACTCAGAAAACTGGCTGAAGGGTAGCATCGAATACGAAAACGAACAGTTTCAGCACCTTGGCAGCGTGGCCACCAACCATGGCTACAGCGACTGGGCCACGACAGCCATCCCTGCCGACGTGAAATCGATGTGGTATCGCCTTTCGCGCCGCGAGGACGATTTCTGTATTGAATGTTCGACAGATGGCAAGGAGTGGAGTCAGATGCGCGTATGCCACATGTATGAGGCCAAGGAAGAAATTAGCTTTGGCATCTATGCTTGTTCGCCTGAAGAATCCTCGTTCAAGGCAGTGTTTACCAACATGCAGCTGACCGAATGCGCATGGAAGGCTCACGACGGCCAGCAGCCAGATGAACAATAACATATAGAAACAATAGTCACATTCGAATGGGAAATAACAAAGTGATGACTGCATGGGAAAAAATGCAGCTTGATATGATTTATGATGACTTTGATGAAGACCTGTTCAATCGCAGAGTCGAAGCGAAGAGCATTTTCAACAAGTTCAACCACACGACAGATGAACAAGTGGAGGAACGCAAAGAACTGCTCAAGCAGCTGTTCGGTAGTATCGGTGAGAATGTGTATGTAGAGCCGACATTCAAATGTGAGTTTGGCAAGAATATCTACATTGGCAACGATGTGTATATCAACTTCGGGGCTGTACTGCTTGATTGCTCACGCATCACCATCGGCAATAACGTGTTGATTGGTCCTAACGTAGGAATGTATAGTGCCAACCACAGTCTTGATCCAGAAGAGCGTGCTCAGGGGGCTCTCATTGGTGGCCGTATCACAATTGGTGATAAGGCATGGATAGCCGGTGACGTTAAGATTATGGCTGGCGTGACTATTGGCGAAGGGGCAGTCGTCGGTTGTGGAAGTGTGGTCACGCACGATATACCTCCTCGAGTGGTTGCTGCGGGAAATCCTTGTCGTGTTATTAGAAAGATTACTGATGCGGACAAAGTGGGTTTTGTAAAGTGATTTTTTTAATTGACACGATAGCAATAGTTCAATTCAGACTACTCAAACCAAATCATTTCGTCCGCCCGAATAGTTAATAATGTTTAAAATTAAAAAATAAGCATCAGATATGGCCAATGCTAACCTTTAGGTAACCTAGGCAACAAAAAGTGACTTCTTGTGCAGTTCAAAAAATGTTAGTACTTTTGCACTCGCAATTCAACAAGTAATTAACTCAAAAAAGTACATTATGAAAAATTACACAATCAAGAACCTCAATGGTTGGCAGAACGTAGAAGGTAAGATATTCCTCGGTCAGGAACTCGGTATGACAGGTGCAGAAGCATCGTTGCAGCGTCTGGCTGCTGGCGAAGACGCACCTTTCCTCCACTCACATAAGACCCACGAAGAGATCTATGTAATCATCTCGGGCAAGGGTGAATATGAGGTGGATGGCGAGAAGATGACCGTAAGCGAGGGCTCTGTCATCCGTGTGGCTCCTGCTGGAGTCCGTGCGTTGCGCAACACCTCTGACGAAGAGATGGTGATGATGTGCATTCAGTACGAGGCAAAGCCTATTACCAGTTTCATGGACGATGCCAACATCATCCCGTTAAATAATGAATGATCAGAAGAATAAAGAGATAAGAGACGCATTATTTCCCGATTGCCCTATCCGCAACGTCCTTGCGCGTGTAGGTGACAAATGGTCGCTCCTTGTGCTGTACACCCTGCAGCACGGGGAGCCTGTGCGTTTCAAGGAATTGCAACGTCAAATTCCCGACATCTCGCAAAAGTCACTCACTCAGACACTCCGCACACTCGAAGAGGATGGCTTTGTCGCACGCAAGGTATTCCCCGAAGTACCTCTGCGTGTAGAATACTCCATTACCCCTCGCGCCCTGTCTTTTTTTTCTTTAGTCGAGAACATGATCAACTGGGCAAAGGAGAATATGGAAGAGATTATTAAGGACAGAACAAACAGCACCGAATTATGACAAACGAAATATCGATACAAGATGTAGCCAACTATCTCGACAACATCGGTAATCCCTAAAAATTGGCGAAATGAGATTTTTTAACGTGAATTGCCGTGAATTATCCGAAAATTTTCGTAAAATTAATTTATTGTCAAATAATAATTTACGGTTAAATTCACGGACAATTCACGCTCGAATATTCACTGGATATTCTCGTCGTTTCAACCAAAATGAATAATTAGATGTTGCTAATAAATAAAATGAAGAAAATTGTCTTACCAGTCACCAGTCACCAGTCAGTGAATGGTGAACGGTGAATGGTGAATAGTGGGGCGGCAGCCACCAGTCACCAATCACTAGTCACTAGTCAGTGAATGTAATAAATAAAATGAAGAAAATTGTCTTATCAACTGTATTGATGCTCTGCTGCGCATTGGCTATGGGCCAGAGCAAAGTGTATGTGACTCGCGAAATCACTCCCGAGTCGTTAGTTAGAATCTTTGAGGCTTTGGGCGTGCAGCCCCAGGGCCGTGTGGCGGTGAAGATCTCCACCGGCGAGAGTCAGAAGACCGGTTATTTGCGCCCCGATTTCATCAAACCTCTGGTGGACAAGGTTCACGGCACCATAGTGGAGTGCAACACCGCCTATGCTGGCAGCCGCAACACCTCGGAGGCGCATTGGAAGACCATCCGCGAGCATGGGTTCACGGCCATCGCACCTGTGGACATCATGGACGAGGAGGGCAACATGTTTATTCCCGTGCAGGACAGCACTCATCTGCGCTACAACATCGTCGGCTCACATCTGGCCTACTACGACTGGATGATCAACCTGGCCCATTTCAAAGGTCACCAGATGGGCGGCCTAGGTGGTGTGCTGAAGAATGCCTCTATCGGTGTGGCCTCGGCTTCGGGCAAGGCCTATATCCACACGGCGGGCGTCACAGAGAAGGTGGAAGAGCTCTGGAGCCATGTCGACGATCAGGATGGTTTTGTTGAGTCGATGGCTGCCGCCGCACAGGCTGTGCACAACTACTTTGGCCAGGGCGAACGCATTGTGTATATTGCCGTTATGAACAATATGTCTATCGACTGCGACTGCAATGCCAACCCGCAGAAACCCTTGATTGCCGACTACGGCATCGTGGCATCTACCGACCCCGTGGCCGTGGACCAGGCTTGCTACGATATTGTGAGTCAGATTCACAACGACGCCCATAACAACACCAAGCCTCTCTTGGAGCGCATCGCTCGCCAGCACGGCACCCACATCATGGAATGGGGCGAGAAGATTGGCCTCGGCTCTAGAAAATATATATTGATAAATATTGATTAGTGAATTGTGAATCGTGCGGCAAGTTTCACCGATCACTGATTCCCCATCACAGACCACTTACATAACAACCATGGAAACAATCCAGTTCAATACCGTCCAGGAATTCAACGACTACTACGGCTTCGAGACCCTGCATCCGCTCATCAGCGTTGTGCATTTCGACAAGGATGAACCTATCAGTGAATGCGTTGTGCAATACGGACTCTATGCTCTTTACCTCAAGGAGAACAAGGGCTGCCGCCTCTCGTATGGCCGCACGCAGTACGACTTCGACGAGATGACCATCACCTCCTTCGAGCCCGGCCAGTCGGTTCATGTAGAGCAGACTCTCTATGGCGATGCCACCCTTTTCCCTCGCTGGACCGCCTTGGTGTTCCATCCCGATTTCATCAAGCGTACCAATCTGGGGCGCAGCATCGGCCGCTACGAGTTCTTCTCCTACAACAGCACCGAGGCCCTACATCTCTCAACTCAGGAAATCGAGGTCTTCCGCAGTGTGCTGGACATGATAGACCAAGAGTTGCACCATGCCATCGACAAGCATTCTCGCGAGCTGATGGTCAGCAATATAGAACTGTTGCTCAACTACTGCCTCCGCTTCTACGATCGTCAGTTTGTCACCCGCGAGGAAATCAACCACTCTGTGGTGCAGAAGTTCGAGGTGCTGTTGCGCGACTATATGGAACATCAAGCCGAGCACGATGGTGTGCCCACCGTGGCCTACTTTGCCGACAAGTGCTGCTTCTCGCCCGGCTATTTCGGCGAGCTGGTCAAGACCGAGACCGGCCGCACGGCGCAGGACTTCATCGCCGACCACATGGTGGCTTATGCCAAGCGCCAGCTCGACGATATCCAGCTCAGCGTCAGCCAGGTGGCCTCAAGCCTCGGTTTTGAATATCCCCAGCATTTTGTCCGCTTCTTCAAGCGCAAGACCGGACTCACACCCAAGGAATACAGAGAAGCAGTTTAAAAGCCTCATATAAATCATTTTCCAATCACTCATCACTTACTAGAATGAAAAAAGTAATCGTAATCTCCACCAGCCTGCGTGCTGGTTCCAATAGCGACATGCTAGCCGACCAATTCATCGAAGGTGCCAAAGCCTCGGGCCACGAAGTTGAGAAAATCTCCCTCGTGGGCAAAAACATCCAGTTCTGCAAAGGCTGCCTGGCCTGTCAGCAACTGGGCAAGTGCGTCATCAACGACGATGTGAATGCCATCATGGCGCAAGTGCTTGAAGCCGATGTGGTTGTGTGGGCAACTCCCATCTATTACTACGAGATGAGCGGCCAGATGAAAACCCTCATCGACCGCATGAACGCCATGTATGCCCAGGACTATAAGTTCCGCGACATCTACCTCCTCACCACTGCCGCCGAGAGCGATCCCAGCACCCCCAAGCGTGCCGAGGCCGGCCTCACCGGCTGGGTGGACTGCTACCCCAAGTCGCAGCTCAAAGCCACCCTCTTCTGCGGCGGCGTCAACGCGGCCCGCGACATCCAGGGCAATCCCAAACTCCTGGAAGCCTACGAGTTGGGCAAGACCATCTAGCACTCCCTCAGACAGAGTTGCGTCATGCCACGTCTGCATCCTGTTTGTAGCAGAAACGGCATGGATTGTCCTCACCCTAGCGTCATTCCGCACAAAACAAAATGCCTCCGGACCCCACAGTCCAGAGGCCTTTTTTATTGCCTCGCGCACTAGCAACCCAGCCCTAACCCCGTCGTTCCCCCGTTCCTTATCCTATATTTATTCTATATATATTCTATATTTATCCCATATATAATAGTATAACTAAGGTATAAATAAGGTATAAATATAGGATAAGGGGCGGAGCTGAGGCGCGGCTAGGCCCGGGGCGAGAGGCTTGTGGCGGTAGAGGAGAGGTTTCAAATGCTTTTGTATTAGCCTTTTACTACGGCGATGGGCATGAGCTTGGTGACGATCTTGACCAAGTCCATCTCGTTGCGGAGCACGGTGTCAATGTTTTTGTAGGCACTGACGGCCTCGTCGAGTTTGTTCTGGCTGGTCATGGAGTGCACCACGCCCAGATTGTCGAGCCGGCGTTGCTCGGCCGCGAGGTCCAGTTTGCGGATGGCCTCTTTGCGCGACATGCGGCGGCCGGCACCATGCGAGCAAGAGCAGAACGATTCGGGGTTGCCAAGTCCTTCAACGATGTAGGATGCAGTGCCTTGCGATCCGGGAATGATGCCTATGGTGCCTTTCCTGGCCAGTGTCGCACCCTTTCGGTGAACAATCACATTCTTCTTGAAATGGTTTTCCCATGCGGCATAGTTGTGCGCGATGTTGATCATGGGTTCGAATTCGATGTCAATAAGAGTATCGGCTAGAATTCCCTTAATGCGATCCATCATTAATTTGCGGTTGCAGAAGGCGAAGTCGATGCAGTATTGCATCTCGCGCCAGTAGTCGTTAAATTCCTTGCTTCCCACAGGCAGGAAGGGCATGTTGATGTCGATGGCGAAATTTGCGTGCCAAAGTCGGTTGAGTCTGGAAGCCAACTTGTTGTAGTGGTCGCCCACTTGCTTGCCGAGGTTTCGAGAACCGGAGTGGATCATGATCCAGAGGTTGTCTTCCTCGTCGCGCTGCAATTCGATGAAATGGTTTCCTCCACCCAGAGTGCCAATCTCGTGGTGGATGGCTGCGTATCTGTGGCTCACCACCTCCATGCGCTCAATATCGTGGCCTTGTGGCAATAGATTGGTATCTTGTGCCTTGGGATGGTGGTTCATGCCTACAGGGATGCAGTTACAGATGTTTGTCAGTATCTTGTCAATGATGATTTTGCGGCTTAGTTGCGAGGCCTTCCAGTTGGTTTTAACTGCGCACATTCCGCATCCGATGTCCACTCCCACAGCATTGGGAATGACGGTGTCAACGCAAGCCAGAACGCCGCCAATCGGCATTCCCATGCCTGCGTGAACATCGGGCATGATGGCCAGGTGGTGGTAGAGAAAAGGTAGCTTTGTAAGATTGGTGATTTGCTGCATGGCTGTGTGTTCAACCCTCTCGGTCCAGATCTTTACAGGCTTTTTGTTGATTACTTTTACTCTCATATTTCTTAAATGTATTTTATTAATATATACGCATTTGTTGTGTTTGCTTTTTCGTTGTTGTTTTCGGTTTGCAAAATTACTATAGTGCTGCGCAGTCTTTTTGCGTAGTTATGGAAAAAGTGCTAAAAATGCAAAAAAAATGCATTTTTTTTAGAATTACGCAGATAGATTGCGTAGAAATGCGTATCTTTGCAAAAAATATTATGTCATGCCAGCTAACAAAAATGCTTTAATTAGATACAAAACTATAGATATTTGCCTCAGAAAACAATATAAAAAGTGGACTTTGGATGATTTGGTGGAGGCTTGCAGCGATGCCCTATATGAATACGAGGGTGTGCGCAAGGGGGTGAGACTGCGAACAATTCAGGGCGACATCCAGATGATGCGTTCCGACAAACTCGGCTACAATGCACCCATTGAGGTGTATGAGCAGAAATATTACCGATATGCCGACAAGGATTACAGCATCAATGTTATGCCTTTTTCAAAAAATGATATGAATGTGCTGGAAGAGGCTGTGGATATGCTCAGCCAGTTGCAGGATTTTAATCAGTTTGCCGAGGTCAGCGATGTGGTAACGCGGTTGCAAGATAAATTGGCCATGACCAAGACCAACAGCAAGCCAATTATGCATTTCGACACTGTGCCAGGGTTGAAGGGTAAGGAATGGATTAATCCGCTGTATGAATTCATCTCGCAAAAACGGGCGATAAAGCTTGTCTACCAATCGTTTGTGGCCGCTCAGCCGCATGAATGGATATTCTTCCCATATTTGCTGAAGGAGTATCGCAACCGCTGGTTTGTGTTTGGTGCAAAGGCTGACAATATGATGATTTATAATTTGGCGCTGGATAGAATTGTGTGGATAGAGGCTGTGGATATTCCATATCGGGAGAAGCCTGAGTTTGACTCGGAACATTTTTTTGACAATATCATCGGTGTGAGCAAAAGTTTGAAAAGCGCGCCTCGTAAGATTAAATTCTGGGCTAATGCTGAACAGAGCAACTATATTAAGACCAAACCTTTGCATCCTTCGCAGAATCTGGTAAGCGAGAATCTGGAAGATGGCAGCTGTGTGTTCCGCATCGTCGTGGTGCCGAATTTTGAGATGTATTCTACTTTCATGAGTTATGGTGCCGGGGTGCGGATTTTGTCGCCTGCTTTTGCCGTGGATTATATGCGTCGGCAATTGACAAGGGCTTTGTCTCAGTATGGTGAGGCTGATAGTAAGGAAGCCTGAGGACATGTGTGGGATATGGGGAAAATACCTTTGGGGAGGATGATGGGTTGCGAGGTCTGTGGCAGATTTTGTGTCGAATTTGTTTGTAAAATACATTATATCAAAAATAATTCGTATATTTGCAATCGCATATTTTTGCGCTTTTTGTCGCAAGTTATTAATAATGTATAATATAATTAAAAACATAGTAATATTATGAAACAACTCATCGAGTGCGTGCCTAATATTAGCGAAGGCCGCGACATGAATATCATCAATCAGGTGACTGCCGAGATTGAAAAGGTTGAAGGTGTTAAACTGCTTGACGTGGATCCCGGTGCAACTACCAACCGTACCGTCATCACTTTCGTCGGCGAGCCCGAGCAGGCTTGCGAAGCTGCTTTCCGCGTTGTGAAGAAGGCTGCCGAACTTATCGACATGCGCAACCACCACGGTGCTCACCCCCGCCAGGGTGCTACCGACGTATGCCCCCTCATCCCCGTGAGCAACATCAGCATGGAAGAGGTTGTGGAATATGCCCACAAACTCGGCAAGCGTATCGGCGACGAACTGAATATTCCTATCTATGCTTATGAGAGCGCCGCTTTCATCCCCGAGCGTCGCAACCTGGCTTACTGCCGCACTGGCGAATATGAGAGCCTGAACACCCGCCTCGGAACTGAGCAGTGGAAACCCGACTTCGGTCCCAATGAGTGGAACGCCCATGTGGCTCAGACTGGTGCTACTCAGGTTGGTGCACGCGACTTCCTCGTGGCTATCAACTATAACCTCAACTCCACTAGCACCCGCCGTGCTAACGCCATTGCTTTCGATGTCCGCGAGAAGGGCCGTCCTATGCGCGAAGGTGGCAAGCCCAGCGGCAAGCCTATGAAGGATGAGAAAGGCAAGCCCATCATGATCCCTGGCACCCTGAAGGGTACTAAGGCTATCGGCTGGTACATTGAGGACTACGGCATTGCCCAGGTTTCTATGAACATCACTTCTATCAAGATCGCTCCCGTGCACCTGTGTTTCGATGAGGTCTGCCGTTGCGCCCAGAACCGCGGTCTCCGCGTGACTGGTTGCGAAATCGTCGGCCTTATCCCCAAGAGTGTGCTGATCGATGCCGGTAAGTACTACCTGGCTAAGCAGCAGCGCAGCCTCGGTGTCTCTGAGGAAGAGATTATGAAGGTGGCTATCAAGAGCATGGGTCTCGACGACCTGAAGCCCTTCGATCCTAAGGAGAAGGTTATTGAGTATCTCATCGAGGATAAGAGCCAGAAGAAATTGGTCGACCTCACCTGCGTAGGTTTCTGCGACGAGACCGCTAGCGAGAGCCCCGCACCTGGTGGTGGTAGTGTCAGCGCTTACATGGGCGCTCTGGCTGCCAGCCTCGGCACTATGGTTGCCAACCTTACCGGTGGCAAGGCCGCTTATGACGATGAGTGGGAGAAATTCAGCGACGTGGCTGTGAAGGGTCAGGCTTTGAAGACCGAACTTCTCCATCTTGTTGATGAGGACACCAATGCCTTCAATAAGATTATGAATGCTTTTGGTCTGCCCAAGAAGACCGATGAGGAGAAGGCTGCTCGTACCGCCGCAATCCAGGAGGCTACTAAGTTCGCTACCGAGGTTCCTTTCCACACCATGCAGAAGAGCTTCGAGGCTTTCGAGGTTTGCCGTGCTATGGTTGAGTGGGGTAACCCCGCAAGCGTTACCGACGGTGGTGTAGGTGCTTTGGCTGCCCGCAGTGCTGTGATGGGCGCTCACCTGAATGTGAAGATCAACGCCAGCTCTCTGAAGGACGAGGCTTTCAAGAACGACATCCTGGCTAAGGCTGCCGAACTTGAGGCTCGCGCCATCAAGGAAGAGGCTGAGATTATCAAGATCGTCAACGAAAAGATTGGTCTCTAAGTCTTGAATGATGACTAGAGAAGAAATATTGAAAGAGATTGAGCAGCAGGAAAAACTGCTGCTCAATTATCTTGATTTAGAAGTGGACATGGAGGACGATGCCGCTTATGTGGCCCGTGGAAATGGTTTCTGCGATGCCAAGTATAGCGAGGATTTTCTCCAAGGGCAGGAAGCTAAGATTCGTCAGCGTATTGCCCAGTTGAAAGCTATGCTTGACTGATTGTGTCCGCAAAAAAGGAATTCTCCGACCTCGGTTTTGCCTTGTCCGGCTATACGATAGATAAATTGGTAAGTGCTGTAAGATAGAGGTTTGGACGATTCCTCACAATAAATAGCCTAAAAATAAAGCCTGCATCAGTGATGATGCAGGCTTTTGTTTTTTTAGTCTGTAGATTATTCAACGACTTCGGCGATGCTGCCACGGTAAGCGGGGCAGGTGTGATGGGTGCAGGAAGCAGCCACCATAGCGAAGATCATGACGATGCAGACAGCGATGACAGATTTCTTCATGATTAAGATGTATTTATAGATTAGTAATGCAATAATTTACTTCGATGATAAAAGGATCTGGACTACAGGTGTTTTTCTTCAAGATTTACATTTTCTTGAGTCTTATGGGTTGGAGGACGCAATACACCGTACTGCAATAATTTGGCACGAATCATGCTTTCGCGCATGGTATTGCTGTGGCTCTGATGTGCCACACTGTATACTTTGCTCGGAGTTGTCAGGTACATGAGCGCAACTTTTAAATAAACCTTTCTGTACTTGCTACTTTTCCAAGTTTTTTCTGTCATTTCGGCCATATCGTATTGTTTCTTAATGCTTTGTCGGTGTGTTTGTCTGTGTATAACGTTTACAAAGATACAAAAAAAAATTGATATATTATATTTTATTCATTTTTTTGTTTTATTTTTATTATTCGAGAGCCATGCAGAGTTGAATATATTCGGCAATAGAAGTGGCTCTAGTTTGATTTAAAACTGATTCTCGAAGATTCAGCTGAGGAGATATGATGCCTAATCTTATGAGATTGTAATGGCTACTTTTCCGCTCAACTCCGCAGAGGAGACTCTACATCCAAAACGGATAATGTAGGGTTCGTATATGGGCGGTGATTCTGATTTTGTGGTTTTACATTTTACATTTACAGCTATCGCATTATTGCACAATATTATACAGTGGTGAAAATGTAAATTATACATTTCATTTGTATAATTTACATATCTGGATAATTAGTCAAAATACAGTAGATTTGTAAAATGGTTTTTACATGTATAATTTTACAAATTCAGTATTAAATCTGTTGATTAGTAGTCGAATAGAATTAAATCTAAAATGTAAAATCCATTTTAAGATCACAAGTGCATGGGTCTTTGCTGAATGAGTTTTATATTTTTCATTCTCACAGGGGATACAGATACGGTTTTGCACTACCCATGCAACTTCGCTCTACCGCCTCTCCTGAGGACGGGTTTAGAGCGGGTCTTCAACGGGCTCTCAACGGGAGTGAAGTGTAACCTCATTTTTGTCTCTCGGAATGCATATAAGTAGGGAAGGGGAGAGGGGGAGGTTAGTTTGAGGTATAGATTAAAAAGAGTCTATATTTCTTAATTTCTTTAACATTGAGGATTGGATATACGAAAACAACAATACATTTGCACTGGAATATAGAAAAACAATTTTTTTGCATAGTGAATATGTGCTGAGTGTTGTGATTAAATTTGTAAATCATGTGTAGAAATGTAAAATATCTACAATAATACAAATGTAATCACTAAGATTCGTGCTTAAATATGTATAATATTACACTTGTAAACATGTAATTTTTGTATATTTGTTAAATAAATGTGAATTACAATATTTCAATATATGTATATGTATAATAATCAATATAATAACATATTTAATATATAGTAATACTTGAATTAATGACATAGAGATATAAGGAATAATATATTAGTTATATAATATAATTAATCCATTATATATTAATGATATAAACTATATTATGTGAACCAATGCTTTGTTTTGCCTGAATTGATACAAGTGTAATTTTAAGAAAGTTTTCTTTTGTAATTCAAAAATTTGTTGTATCTTTGCAAAACAATTTTTGATTGTTACAAATGTTAATTACAAAAGTAAAATATGATTGAAAGAATAAATCTGTTGTTGAAAGCGAAGAATATCACTGCACGCCAGTTTGCAGAGGAAATTGGTATTCAGCCTAGCGGAATGTCGCATATTTTGTCGGGTAGAAACAATCCTAGTCTCGACTTTGTTATGAAGGTCGTGAAGCGTTGGCCTGAGGTGAATATCAATTGGCTGATGTTTGGCAAGGGTGAGATGTTCGCAGGTGTTCCGCTGAGTGTGGAACCAGAAGAAACCGTTATATCTAACCCATCTGACAATGAGGAACCTATGGAGTTTGATTTGTTCTCTCAGCCAGTTGATCGCCCGGCAGAGTTGCAGAAAGATTCCGAGCCGGTTCGTGAGGCTGTTGCCGAAGATGCTGTAGCTGCCGGGCCTATTGTTGGGGATCAACAACCGGAGGCGTCTGTGCCAGACAAAAATATTTGGAAATCGGTAAAAACTCAAGTCAACGAGAATCGCTTAAATGATGCCGCCGGAACTCCTGGCTTTGTGCAGCCAAATGTCGTGAATGTAGTTCCGACCATTCCCATGAAGAAGAAAATTGCCAAGATTGTAGTGCTCTACGATGATCATTCCTTTAGTGAATATTTTCCGGAGTGATTTTGCCTGATTTTGGTGTGTGATTGCTGAGATTGACTCAAGTTGGGACTTAGTTTAGGGATTGGCTGTTGATTTTTTTTGCCCATTGTCATTTTCCCTATCTTGTGAAAAGTCATTATATTATATAATGTACTATTATATATTTATTTTAGATTGAAGTAGTTTGTGGAAAGATTTTTTTTGTTATTTGAAAAAAAATGTGTAATTTTGCAAACGATTTCAAATGCGGAAATCCGGTCCTATAGCTCAGTCGGTTAGAGCAGCTGACTCATAATCAGCGGGTCCTTGGTTCGAGCCCAAGTGGGACCACTCATTAACAAATTTTAAATTCCGCTAATATTATGAATATCGATTGGGCAAATTTACCTTTTGACTATTTAAAGACCGACTATAACGTCCGTTGCTACTATCGCAATGGTCAGTGGGGTGAGACCGAGGTTTCCTCCGAAGAGAGCATCAACATCCACATGGGTGCATCCTGCCTCCATTATGGCCAGGAAGCATTCGAGGGTTTGAAGGCTTTCCGTTGCAAGGATGGTAAAATCCGCATCTTCCGTCTGGAAGAGAACGCAGCTCGTCTGCAGAGCACCTGCCGCGGCATCATGATGCCCGAGCTCAGCACCGAGAAGTTCCGCGAGATGTGCATCAAGGTTGTCAAGATGAATGAGCGCTTCATTCCTCCTTACGGCACTGGTGCTAGCCTCTACCTCCGTCCCCTTCTGATCGGTACCGGCATCACCGTTGGTGTTAAGCCCGCTAACGAGTACCTCTTCATGATTTTCGTTACCCCCGTTGGTCCTTACTTCAAGGGCGGTTTCAAAGCTAACCCCTATGTTATTACTCGCGACTACGACCGTTCCGCTCCTCTCGGTACTGGCGTTTACAAAGTTGGTGGTAACTATGCTGCTTCCCTCCGCGCTCACGTTGAGGCTTGCCACGGTGGTCAGTATGCTTGCGAATTCTATCTGGACGCTAAGGAGAAGAAATACATCGACGAAGCTGGCGCTGCTAACTTCTTCGGCATCAAGGATGGTGTTTATGTAACTCCTAAGAGCACCTCTATCCTTCCCTCCATCACCAACAAGAGCCTCATCCAGTTGGCTGAAGATATGGGCATGAAGGTTGAGCGTCGTCCTATCGCAATTGAAGAACTCGCTGACTTCCAGGAAGCTGGTGCTTGCGGTACTGCTGCTGTTATCAGCCCCATCAGCCGTGTTGACGATCCTTCCGCTGGCAAGAGCTACAACTTCGGCGACGAGCCCGGTCCTTACAGCACCAAGCTCTACAACGCTCTCCGTGCTATCCAGCTCGGCGAAGCTGAGGACGTTCACAACTGGAACACCGTCATTGACTAATTGACTAGTTGAGATCTAACATATCTCTAATCCCGTAACCTCGGTTGCGGGATTTTTTTATGCATACAACTCTCTGTCGCGGCGACGTTGATCAGTTTAGTAGCTTAGTTGTTTAGTGGTATATTGGTATATGGGTATATGAGTTGAATGCCGTCTAAAATTCTGAATATTAGGAATCTTATGGCTGATCTTTTAATTTTGCCGAGCAAGCTCGGACAAAAGGACTGAAATACGAGGATTTTCAGTGAAAATCCGTGCGGTTCTGTGAACCTTTTGAGAAAAGTCAACATTATCCAGAAATCTTCTTGTGGCATGGATTTCCTCAAATGCCACCGTCCGCTATGTTTCCATGCTTGGAAATGACAGCAACAATGGTCTCGCCTGGTCTACGGCCAAGCGCAACATCAATGGAGCAATGAACGATGCCGCACAGGGCGACACGGTGTTTGTGGCCATCGGCACATACCCCCAGTTCTCGGCAAAGAATGGTGTACATGTTTTCGGCGGCTTCCTCGGCACCGAACAAAACCTTGCCGAGCGCCAAGCAATGCACCATGGATACCTGCAGGACAGTTCCTGCACGCGCATCTTTACAGCTGACCAGTCGGCACAATTCTTGACCTCTTATTATTCGTGCATTGACTATGAAGAGTCTGCCACCGCGCCGACAGTTATTGATGGATTTGTGGTGAAGGTGGATAATATCTATAACACATCTGCCGTTCTTATTTTGGCATTGCTTGATGGAGACTATTATCTATCCAACAGCACTCTGGATGGAGAGTATATAAAAGTGAATGCTGTTTCTGGATGGAGCGAAAAGGGGCATGCCTCCTATGGTTATAGCTCTACCGCTTCTGGCTGTGGATTTAACGTGTCGGATTGTACGGTAAAAAATTGCTCACAAGGCTGCCTGCTCTCAACGGGCTCCCGCACAATCAACTGCCTGTTTGAGCACAATGGCACACCCATCGAGACACGTCAAATGAACGATGACGAGTATGGGCTTATTTGTATTGAGGATTGTCTGATACAGAACAATTGTAGGAATATTTCATATTCTCAGTTCATGGACGATAAAGCCTTACTCAACCTTTATAAAGGTGTTGATCTAAGGCGGTGTGTTATCCGCAACAACAGTTTGGTGGCAACATATCACCTTAATAGTGCGGAAATTATCACTGCTTATAGGAAATGTCGTATCACAGACTGTTTGATTGCCAACAATAGCGTCAGCGCAACGCGCACACGTTCCAACCTTATTTACCTGCGCGGCGGATCAAACATACTTCAGAACAACACAATTGCATCCAATATGGTAAATGATTCACTGCCATACGAACCATCAAGTCTGTTGAGGGCTGATGTTAACATCAGCCTCTACAACAATCTTTTCTGGGGTAACGCTGGATACAGCCAATTCTTCTATAGATTAAACCACCCTTCGACAGACAATGTGATGTTCAATGCCATGCAAGACACATTGCTGGGGCAGACTGGCAATTTCAGACTTGACCAGGACAGCATCGGTCCCCTCTTTGCCGGCCCTGTCACCTTTGCTGGAGCTCGTTTTGACACGGACAGTATGCAGCAGGTGCTGACGGCAGACTGGCATCTGTCATCTGGCTCATCGTGTGTCAACGCCGGCCACCCATATCATATATCGCTGCCTTATCAGCCAACTACTGATTTAGATGGACTGAACCGTGTGTCGGGCGGCCATATCGACATCGGTTGCTACGAATTTCCCGAAGCCGATGCCGAGCAACAGATCGTGTGGGATCAGCCCATGGAAGCCTATCGCTCAGCAGGATACATGATGCTTACTGCTTCGACCACTAGCGGACTCCCAGTCTCCTACAGCTCTTCAAACAGCAATGTGGCAGTCGTCAACAGTGATACGTTGCTGCTGAGAGGCTCAGGCCGATGCACCATCTCAGCCTCACAGGCTGGCGACAGCATTTGGCTGCCCGCGCCGAGTGTGAACCGCACTTTGGTCGTATGGGGCGACACCGTGATGGTACACGACACCATATCGGTCTACGATACGGTAACTGTTTACGATACCGTGCCAATCTTCGACACCACTTGGGTGATGGATTCTGTTCTAGTTTTCGACACCATTACTATATACGACACTATATTTGTGACAATCTATGACACTGTGCAAGTGTCGATTGAAGATGTGGATGTTCAACCTACAGAATGGATTATGAGCACTGAAGATGAATACATATTGGTGCGTGGTGCCGAGGGTGAGACAATCCGTATTTTTGATGCTCTTGGCAGGCTGCTGCACATCCAGCAAACAGCGTCGGAGGCCGTCCGCTTTCGCATGCCATCCGCAGGAGTGTATCTAGTCAAGGTGGGGAATGCTCCTGCCAGAAAACTCGTTATCATGCAGCATCGTGAATAATATTTGAGATTAGGTCTGCCAACCCCAAAATCTCCATTACAGCAACAAATAATGACTAGATTCAATCCCTGCGGATGTTTAACCATCTGCGACGGATTGGCTGCGCTGGCATTGTTTCGGTTTGGCATAACTTGGGCAATCTCGGTTCTGCGCCCGCTCTTCTCAATGTCTGCAATCCGCATTTAGTAATCGCAATCAAAATGAGGTTGAATGACCAAAAGATATAGAATGCATTCTAGATATAGAATCATGATTCTATACCTAAATCAAAACATCCGACATTGAGTATTTGTGACGGATTGGTTATTAAGTTACTGTTATTCATAGTGTAGCATATTGGTATTCGCACTGCCGATAACCGTCCGCCACATCAATGTAACCATAAATTTAGAATATAGAAACACATAACTCATTGATTACGCACAAATGTGCATACTGATGCAAAAATCCATTCTAGATTCTATATTCTGCGACCTCCATACATCCTTTGTATACCCCTTGTGAGTCCGCTCCTCCTATTGGGCCTACCCCGTAGAATCAACGGAGCTACAGCGGGGTTACTGCGGGTCAACACTCTATCTTGGGACAATTTTCAGAAATTCGCGTTTTAAAACTCAATGTAGCTGATTCCTCGATTTTTTAGAGGTTGCCTAATATGTGTCGGCAAGTCCAAATCAATATCACGCAGAATAGATATCGGAATGTTGATGTTTGTGTACGCATAACATATTGATAATTAGTGATGTAATCGCCCTACACACATATTAACGAAAAAAATGTTGGCTATATGAAGAAAAATGTGTAATTTTGCAGACTGAAAATATCAAAGCCGACTGATGGGTTAATGGGTTCCTCCCATTCAGAAGGCTGAAAACAATTTAATAGAACCCGCCTATAGTTATGAAGAAGATCTGTACTATTCTTTTCTTTCTGACATCTATGCTAGTTGTGATGGCATAGATGCGAACAGTTTACATCTACCATCCCGGCACGGGCGAACATCGTGGAGGCTTCTCGGTGACTCCCACTTTTGGCAAATCCTTTATCGAGTGCGGCTTTGATAATGAGGGAACCCAGATTGCCTCTCTCTCAAATCTGATGGGCATCGGTATCGAGGGCTTCTGGGGCTATGATACCGAGCATGGCAACGCAGTGGAATGGAGCAGCTTGTCGTCCTTGGGCCTGCGCTACCAATCATTCGGTGGATCTGTGGTGGATGCACTCAATGTAGCACATGATGTAAGGGTTGCCGCCCCCATGGCTTATTTCAAAGTCACTGAAGCTCTGCTTATCCCCATCAACAGCCAGCTCCATCTGGGAGTAGGCATCGACGCTATGCTCAGCTATAGTTTCACTGGCGGAGTACGTGTCGATGGCCAAAAATATGCAAAGTCGCCTGACGAAAACTTCCTGACCGGTTTTGGCTTTACCCTTGGCGCCATGGTCGAGGCAAAATATTTCCTTACCGACCAGATGTATGTGGGCACTCGCCTGGGCTATATGTTCTACACCTTCGATCTGCGCGACTTATTAGATGATGAGTCTCTGTCGTCGATTGCTGGCGCTGTGAGTTTGGACCAAACGGACAATACCGCCAGTTCTATTCATCTCGCCGAAATTCAGCCCTTCTACCTCAGCCTTCAGTTAGGTTTCCGTTGGTAATCGGTCACTCCCTTTTTTCATACACCTGCTGCCCTTTGGCCTTAGCATCAGTTGCTACACCTATGCTCAGCGCACCATTGGTGCTGCCAAAACCAGTGCCTATTATGCTGTAGACCCTTTCATAGGAGCTATCATCGCCATCTGTTTCCTTGGCGAAAGTATCACTCCCATGTTTTTGATAGCCAGCATAGTTATGGCTGTCGGTTGCTGGTTTGCCGCAAAGTGAAATCTATGGTTGTGGCACAATAGGTTGACAAGCCGGTATTGCATCACGCGTAGCTGTGCATTCCGCCGAGTAGCAGGTTGACACCAAAATAGGTGATGAGCACACTCAGAAATGCCAGGATGCAATATATCTGATAGTTGCGAGGTTTTTTGAACCATGGGCTTTGTTGTGCGTAAAGAGGAATGACATAGATCATCAGCGAAATCAATGCCCATACTTCCTTGGGATCCCATCCCCAGTAACTGCCCCAGGAGATATTGGCCCAGATTGAGCCCACAATGATCCCTGCTGCCAGCAGCAATACGGCGGGGTACAGCATCAGCATACTTATGGTGCGCATGCGTTCTTGTTCTCCTTTTCCGCCCACCAAAGATGCTAGGGCTATCAACAACACAAAAGAAAGCAACATATAGGATAACATGATGACTGACACATGGATACACAGCAATGGCGACTGCAATACTGGGGGCATCTGAGTCATAACGGTATCGCCGCCGCTCATCATTGCCACCATGAGAGCCAGTCCGGCCATCAGCAATCCTGCGGGCATGGCTATGGGCAATCTCTTGTGCAGCAGCCATCCGCTTACGGCTAACGTCATAGCCAAGAACAGCATTATTTCAAATCCATTGGTCAGCGGTATGTGGCCTTGGGCTATCCATCGTAAGCATTCAAGAAACAAAACAAAGCATCCGAGTAGTGCTGAGGCTGTTGAGCCCAATAATATGGTCCATTTATGCATACTGCGACCTCGTCCCATGCAGAAGATGAAGTAAACAAATAGTATTATTCCTAAGGTAGTGACACCCATGGCTATAGGCTTGATGCGAGCCAGCTGGTTCCATCCATGGTCGGCCATGAGACGAAATGTCGATGGCAGCTGGTTTTCGACTTGTTGATGTTGGAATCGTTGTAGTTTGGCTATCAGCGTGTCCAATTGCTGACTTTGGCCTTGGAAGGCTACCTCTTGGCAGTAACCTAAGAAGTAACGTACAAAGAGGTATTCGTTGTCATCTATTTGATCAATAGGCAATTTGTCTGCCGGGCTGTACCATGATGCTAGCCCAGTGCTGTCGGCAATAGGAAACATTCTGAATAGACGGCCTTCTAGTAGTGCTTGCTGTAGCGCTTGCTGATCGTCCAGATGTTTGCCACCTTTGGTGGGCACCTCTATCCATTCGCTCGGATATAGCATCCATCCACTCAATACCTGTTCTGGCGTGAGCCCGTCAATAGAATATTTACCATATAATTGATATGTAACATTATACGCCAATGATTGCAGCGGACATACTCTATCGTGGTAATTGACATATAGTTGGCCAAACTGTTTGGCTTGTTGGCGAGTGAGTGTCTGTGGTTTGCTGGCCATAGCAGGTTGGCCTAAGGGTAGCAACAACAATGCTACTATCGCAAATCTGGAGAGCAATTTACGATACGAACTGTTTCGCGCCATCATCAGCCATATAAATCCGACCAGCAACAGACCGAATCCAGAATAAGCTAAGCCGATGCCCCAAGGGTCGTGTGCGACAAGTATTGCCGATCCCCCATCAGGATCGTATCCCATCTGGTAGAACCGGTAGTGGCGATACTTACCTATATGATTCACGCTGATCTCCATTTGAAACTGTTGGCCTGTAGGCTCACTAATAGTAAGTATGCTGGAATAGTTTTTTGCCGCCTCGGATCCTGCGTACTTCAGCACCTGACAATCGTCTAGCCGAACGTCAAATGGCAGTTCGCGACTGCACTCGCCTTTGGAAAGCTGCAATTGGTATTGCGAACTGCTGAATTTGGTGACAATAGCGCCTACAAGTATCAATATCAATGAAATATGCACTAGTTTTAGAGGTTTGTTATGCCACTTTTTCTGTCGGATAGCGATAATCGAGACCAAGGCGATAAGGCCTATCCACAGGCAGGTAAACCAAGTGGATGCATAAATTGTGTCAATGGCCGTGGCAGGTCCTTGTTGGCGTTGGATTACGGTGCCTATGGCCATAGCTATGATGATTGACACGAACAAAAGAATAAGTAAAATGTTACAAATAGTGTGTTTCTTCATGTTGTTAATCATTTATTTATGATGCAAAGATAATCACTTTTGATCATTTCTTAACTAACCATTATTAGCGATTTTGAGGACTCAGGGCAATAAACAGCTGACTTCTATTGGAAAAATATATGCGGACGAATAATCAGTTTTGTGGTGTTGCAATGCTTTGATATTTAGTTCTTTGTGCGTGTATTGATACTCATTGGTAGTGATGAGATGTATTGTAAATCACTATTTTTGATTAGGATTGCATTTTCCGAATGATGGTAATTTTGCAGCATCAAAATGTGAAAATAAAAATTGTACAAAATGCAGAATAATAATTTTTTAAGTATTGCAATGATGCTGGTGTCGTTGGGTTTGAGCACCCATTCTGTAGCTCAATCCACTGATACTGCGCATGCCGCTCAGTCGCCCTCCAAACTGGTGATAGGCGGCTATGGTGAGGCTACATATCAATATAATATGTATAGTGACAACTTTAACCGTTATAAGTTTCCGACCAAGTATGCCGACGACCAGGGATTTGGTCGTGTGGATATTCCTCACGCCGTGTTGATGTTGGGTTATGACTTTGGTCAGGGGTGGAGTTTTGGAACCGAGATTGAGTTTGAGCATGGTGGGGTAGAGGCTGCTGTGGAGATTGAGGATGATGAGGCAGGAGAATTTGAGAAAGAGATAGAGCGCGGAGGAGAAGTGGCGTTGGAGCAATTCTGGATTCAGAAAAGCTGGAGCCGTGCTGCCAACCTGCGCTTGGGCCATATCGTGGTGTCTGTGGGCGCAACTAACAATGCGCACCTGCCAACGGAATATTTAGGTGTGTTCCGCCCCGAGGGCGAGTTTACGATAATTCCTTGTACCTGGCACGAAACAGGTGTGAGCTTTTGGGGTCGCAAAGGTGCGTGGCGTTACGAGTTACAACTGATTCCTGCATTGAATTCCAGTATGTTCGACAAGGGTTCGTGGGCCAACGGTGCTTCGGCATCGGCCTACGAATTCCGCAGTGCCAACAATATGGCTGTGGCTGGCCGAGTGGATTGCTATGCCATTCCCAATATGCGGCTGAGTGCGAGCGGATATGTGGGCAACACCTTTGATAACGACATCCTCACTTATGCCGGTTCTCGTTATGCCGATGTGAAGGGCACATGCGCGATAGGCTCCTTTGATATGCTAGGTCGTTGGGGTAAGTTTACCCTGAGGGCCAGCGCTTTGGGTGGCTATCTGGGCGATGCCTATATGATTTCGGCCTATAACTCATCGCTCGACAATAGCTCCAATTCGCCTTACGCTCATACGATGGTAGGGGAGAAGGCCTATGCTCTGGGCTGTGAGATGGGATATACACTGGGGCAGAAGTGGACGCCTTTCGTGCGCATGGATGCCTACGATTCTTATATTCCGGCTCAAGGGCAGACCGACTATCAATGGACTGCACGACAATGTGTTGCTCTGGGTTTTAACTATCGCCCCATCGCTGAAATAATAATTAAAGCCGAAGCGGGGTATCGCAATCTGGCCCAGCAGTACAACGATGAACCCTGGGTGGCCGTGGGAGTCACATGGGCAGGTTTCTTCAAGAAATAACAATCACTAAATAAAACAATTATCATGACTAAAAAAATCTATCACAAATTGGCAGTGGCACTAATGGCAGTTGCCCTGCTATGTTCGCTTGGCGCATGCACGGACGAAACGAAAGAAGACACGCATGCAATTCTCAAACAAAACATACTCAAACAGTATGTTTCACATGTTATCTCACCTACCTACAGTCAGTTGGCGGCTCATGCCGAGCAATTGGTTACTGACCTTCAGACGCTCCGACAGCAGCCTACTGATGCCCATGTGCAAGCCGCCTGTGCCACCTTTTTGGAGGCTCGTGCCTGCTGGGAGAAGAGCGAGGCATTCCTCTTTGGTCCGGCCAGCGACTTTGGTATCGACCCCCATATCGACAGCTGGCCCTTGGACGAAGATGCCTTTAATATCATGATGGCTAACGACGCACAGATCAATGCCATGGACAACGACGAGGGCGATGTGTATGCTGGCGACCATCTGGGCAATTCGTTGTTAGGATTTCATGGTTTGGAGTATATCCTGTTCGAAAATGGCTCTCCCAAACCTGCTGCTAGCATCAGCGACAAAGAGTTGGTGTATGCCATTGCGGTAGCCGGCGATCTTCGCAACCATTGCTATCAGTTGGAGGTGAGCTGGATGGGGGATGAAGCCCCTGCTGCTCATGTTCAAAAAGTTGAAGAGCTGGAATATAACTCTACTGTCAACGGAAGCAACAACAGCTATGGTGATAACATGGTAAATGCCGGAACACCTGGCAGCACCTATGCCAGCACCATCAATGCCCTCATGTCTATTATCGACGGTTGCAATACAATAGTGGATGAGGTGGGAACTTCCAAGATTGGCAAGCCCTATCATGGCGAAGACGTTCATTACATCGAGAGCCCTTATAGTCAAAAATCCATCCAAGATTTCTACGACAACATCATCAGCGTGCAGAATGCCTACATGGGTGGGGTAGAAGGTGAGCGCAACAGCGACCTCTCGGTGCATTACTTTATCAACAAGCTGGATGCAGCCGTGGACAGCCGTGTGCTAGCGGCCATCGACAATTCGCTGGCTAAGATTGCCGGCATGAAGGCACCCTTTGTACAGAACTATACCGATGCCACTGCCAAAGCGGCTATAGATGCTCTGGCCGAACTTGACGATGCTCTCAGCGCAGCCTACGATGTATTAAGAAACGAATAAACTATAAGATGAAAAAGACAATTCTATCTATCACATTATCAGCTGTATTATTATCGGCATCATGTAGCCACGACCCCGAAGATTTCGACCCCGAAACCACGGCGCAGATTGAGTTGGAAACTTATACAGGTGGCCGCCTGGGCACCACCTTCAACAGCTCGGCTTCGGCCTATCAAGACCCCGCACCCGCAGTTGCAAATGCTGGCATGCTCAATCAGTTCAAGTATGGCGAGTATTTCTTCGACCGCACGATCACTCAGAACTCAGCACCATTCAACGGTTTAGGCCCGCTGTATATCCGCAGTTCCTGCGTGGCTTGCCATCCCGGCTACGGCCATGGCAGACGCATGGAGCGTTATCGTGCCGACGATTGGGGCAATGGCTATCTGCTGGTGCTTAGCGATCAGAACGACAATTACATAACCTGTGTCACGGGTATGCCACAGACCAAGGCCGTGGCTCCGTTCAAAGCGCCCATCAACGAAGACGGCATCCACATTTCGTGGCTGCCCTATACCGATGAGTGGGGCAACCGCTTCCCCGATGGCGAGACCTACAGCCTGATTTATCCCGAGGTAAGCATTGATGAAGATGCTTTCTATGTGCCCCTCGAAATTCCTTACTCCCAGCTCCGCTGTCGTTTGGAGAGCACCATCGGACTCTATGGCGTGGGCTTGCTTGATGCCATCCCCGACGATTCGCTCAAGGCCGAGTATCTCCGTCAAACTCAGGCTGGTGTGTCGCTGAACCCCGCCATTTGGAATGGTTCTGATTGGGCCAAGACCTATGGCAATACCGGCCATCCGCTTCGCTTCACCTACGCTCTCAGCCGTGGACCTCTGCAAGATGCTCCGGGTGCTAATGCCATTTGGAACATCACTAATGTTACTCGCTCCAACAAGCGAGCCCATTACATGACTCAGGCTTATGCCACCACGGCCTCGCAGGATCCCGAGGTGCAGGCTCAGTTTTACGACTATTTTCCGCAGTACCGTACTGAAGCAGGAGTTGAAGCTGATATATACAACTATCTGATAGGCGGTGACTTGCCAGCTGAGATGAGCGACGAGGACTATGTCAACTTTATGGTGTGGCATCGCGGCCTGGCAGTTCCCGCTGCCCGCAATCTGAAAGATACCACCATCCAGCGTGGACGTAAATTGTTCAGAGAGATTGGCTGTGCCTATTGCCACCGTCCGTCGTGGAAGACTGGCGACGACAATTTTACTGATCCTACGGGTTTCTTTAGTGATGGTGATGCTCGTCTGCCTCGGTTCCCTTACCAGACCATCTGGCCTTATACCGACATGGTGCAGCACCGCTTGTTCATGCAGAACGACATCCGCACCGGCTGGTGCCGCACCACACCATTATGGGGTAGGGGCTTGAGCCAGATATGTACAGGTGCCAGCGACCGCCTGCACGACTGCCGTGCCCGCAATGTGATGGAAGCCATCATGTGGCATGGATCGCGCCAGAGCGACGCTCGCCACAGTGTGGAGAACTTCCGCAAGCTTTCCAAGGCAGACCGCGATGCGGTAATCAAATTCATCGACGCAATCTAGGTGACTCCTAATCAATAGTCAAAATCATGTTTGGTAGCAATCCCGCAGCTTAGGTTGCGGGATTTTTTTGTGAAATGAATAGCATAACGATGATAATATTATAAAATATAACTCGTTGGCGGAATTGATCCTAATGTTATCACAACAAAAGGATAAAAGTTTTATTATCATGTATTTGTCGATATTCTACAACCTCCTTTCGGCCTAAACTCAAGCGACAAGAAGATAATCATTTTAGAAATAGAATACATTCTAGTATATAGAATCCAGATTCTATATCTGCGTCCTACCCTCCGGCAATGAGGATGCGTAATTAGTGTGATATTAAATGACTGTTATTCAAAATGTAATGTATCAAAATTTCCATTGTCAAGAACAATCCTCCACATCGGTTTGACCACAAATATAGAATATAGAATCGCTTAACACATTGATTACGCACAAATGTGCATACTGATGCAAAAATCCATTCTAGATTCTATATTCTGCGACCTCCTTACATTCTTCGTACATCCCTTGTGTGTCCGCTCCCCCTATTGGGCCTACCCCGTAGAATCAACGGAGCTACAGCGGGGTTGCAGCGAATTAATAAGTTGCCGGATTGCAAATCCTAATAGTAAGTTGCATAATTTCTCGTTATACTATTTCGGGCGCTCTTGTTTGCTACCTATCTTGGAAATCTCAAGCTCTATTTCTTTTATTTTATTCAATATCTGTTTCTTAGTGAAATCACTATAAACTCCACGTTCTCTCATGGCTAACACTTGTTTCAAGAGGCAAAGTGAGTGGGCGAATTCTCCAAGGCGAGACAGCGCAACAGCCTGCAAATATAGAGTGTCATTTCTTATAGATTTTGCCCATCTGATGCCTTCGCCATTTTGAGCTATGGATTCGACATCCTTCTCCAAGATTTGCCGACAAAATGGTAGTGCTTCTTGGTATGATTCGGTTTCAATTAGAGCGGTAACATGATTATACAATACCAATACATCATCATCGCATTTTTCTATCGCCTTCTTGGAGAATGCAAGGGCCGAAACATATTCGCCTAATCTCGAGCAGGTCTGCGCTAAACTTGTCCACAAGAAATACTCATCTGGATATTTCTCCACTTCAGATAAAAGAAGCCTCTTAGCCTCATGCATCTTTTGTTCTCTCCATAAGTGATTTAACTTCTGGGAAAAAATGATTGTTCTTTCTCGCTAGGATTATTCATCTCTTTCTTGTTAGGATTTGTCGCGGGTTGAAGCTATGATTCTCCCTATTTTTTAATAAGTTATACAATGTTTTAAACAATTTCGGATTTTGCAATTTCTCATTCCCTGCGGATGTTCGCCTCTGCCGTTTTTACCGTATCTGGTAACCAAGGTAAAGCCCAGATATCATCGCAAAAGTGGGCATATAGTGTATCTGGACTTTTGAGCAACGAATAGACAGAATCCCCTATACCAGCACGAAAAGACTGTTCCCCTATGTAATTGGTTATTGTCGTATCCACCATATTAATGGTGAACCATCTTTCAGGAAATGATAACTGGGGCAGCTGTGGACAATGCCCTGGAGCATTCTCAAGCACATGGCAATATATCATCTCATGACTACAATACACTAGGTCAACAGGACTATATGTCTCTCCCGGCACAATATCTTCAGCTTCTATCTCACCAATATTAATTGACCATCCACCGATAGGAGTTTTCACTAATTCAAATGGTTCAATTAAAGGGATTCGTGGATCATCCAAATCATAGTCTCGAGTATAAAAAGAGTTTCTACTGTCATCAAACACTTGGGGACTAAACGGGCGGACACATCCCTGTATCAGTGGCAAAGCTAAGAAGGCCAATAGGCTGGCTCTACTTAACTGTTTCCATATTGAGTTTATCCTAGTGGCATTTGCGATAGGCTCGGACATAGGCATTATGCTTGATGGCGTTGCCGTAGAAGAGCAGGTCCCAGTGGTGTAGGTTGCCGGGCTGGCAGTAGGCGTCCAGTATGGGGAAGCGGTAGTCCTCCATGTGCTTTCCTTCTACGATGAGTACGTTGTAGTTGGTATCTACATGCGCGCTAAGTGTATCGTTTTCAAATACGAATGTCGCCGGAGTTGCATCGGTGCGGTAGTTGATGGGGTTGATGCAGGTGGCGGCATCGGCATTGACAACGGGCCAAATGGCTTCGGGGGTGGTCACGGAGTTGAACGACACCACTACGCCACGGCTATCGGCATTGTGGGCAGGGCGGACAAACTGGTTAGCCGTGTCGGCAGCCGAAAGGCGGTAGCCCATGGAGTAGGACACCACCATGCGGCTGTATTCGTCGGGTGTGAGTTGCTTCAGTATGTCAATCAGGTGCATAGAGCCTTGGCTGAAACCGGCCAGGATAAAGGGGCGGCCATTGTTCATGTGCTTGATGTAGTAGCGGAAGGCCTCAACAGCATCCTTTGATGCCTGGGCGCGGACATCGGCAAATTCTTCTGCGGGCAGACCAATGGCGCTGAATGTAAACTGGTGATAGTAAGGGGAGAAGAAGTTGACTGAATCGCCAAACATCTGTCGGGCATAGTCCATTTCGGCGCGGATATAGGTGAGTTCTTCCGGAGTGTTGCTGCCAATGTAGCGCTCGTTGCCCTGTTCGTCTTGTTCGCTCAGTATCTCGGTGGAAACGATGTAGAATACATCAACATAGTTAGGATTCACAGATGTGCCGGTAGTGTACCAGTAGGTGCTGTCGGCCCAAGGGGATGAGTTGTCTTTTTCAGTTTTGCCACAGGAGAGCAATGTAAAAGATAGAAAAATGAATAATAAGGTTTTCTTCATAATAATGTATGTTTTTAATAATAATTCTTTTCGGAGCTTTTCTTACCGCCCAGCACAATGATTTCGGATATGCAGAGGTCGTCGTACTTCTTGCCGGGAATAGTAGCTGGGATGGCGAATGTGATTTGCTTGACGGCTAAGTATTGGGGGTATCCTAATGTGGCCATACTTCCATCTTCAGATTGCACAGGTCTGTTTGTCATGGGGATGACCAGTGCTTGGTCGGTGAGTCCCTGCCAAGTGAAGGTGCTGGGAATTGCTGTGGGCAGGGTGTCGGGGGTATAGGTAACTTGACGGTTGTCGTAGGAATAGAGGGCAAATGGGTAGTGGATGTCTTTGGGGTCGTGTCCGTATTCATCTTTGCGGTCTTTGGTGCTGACCAGCATGGTTTGCGCACGGCTGTTGTTGATGTAGCTGTTGCGATTTTTGCAATAGCCGTTGTAGAACACGATGCCGGTAACGCGCATAGAGTCTTTGAAAGTGATGGTGATATAGTTCTCGCCTCTAGGGTCGGGCTTGAGCACGGTGGCGGTGGAGAGATCTAGGTCGGAGAGGTTGGCTGCGGGGTATTTGCTGTCGCTACCCGACACTTTGACTGTATATTGGCTGGGCGGTATGCGGTGGCTGAGGATGTCGGCCACGGGTTGGTGATTCAGGTTGGTAGGGCAGAAGAATTCGATTTGCAATGGTTCGGCTTTGGCAAGGTCGAAGTTGCGGGAGAAAAAGGTGTAGAGGTTCTCATTGACTTTCTTCATGTCCAGTCCGCGAATGCATTGTTTTGCATCAAACTCTCGCCAAGTCTCTTTATCCTTCTTGATAACATGGTCGGTATGCAGATTCACCTCAAAGGTTTCGGCCTTGCCGTTGCCCCAATAGGAGGCAGGGGAGAAGTCGTAGTGGAAGTCATATCCTGCCGGCCATTGCTGGCAGAACTCGCTGCCCAAGCGATAGAGGTCTGTGGCAGTGGAGTTATAAACTTGATAGTCAATCTCCAACGTCACGGCTTGGTTGGGGGCAATATTGAGAGTGGTATAGAACCAGCGGCGATAGATGCCATAGATATGCTGTCGGTAAGTCGTTGCATCCGCATTTTCGGAAAAGAATAGCTGTGACACTCGATTTTCCCAAAGTTCGCCAGTGGTGTCGGCCTTTTCCTCTTCTTTCGTCAAGATTGGCTTGGGTGCAGAAAGCATGGTATCGGCCGAGCATTGCCAGGGTAACATATTGTTGTTGAGGGTGAAGGCCACATTGCGTATATAGCTGTCGCGCCAACCTATCTCACGCCCTGATTCAGTAAATGGATTGTCTTCGCCCCAGCGTGCTGGGCCGCTGCCGATATAGTCAATGGGGAAGCCGTAGTGGAGGTTGCGGAAGTGCTTGCTGCTGGTGTTGCGCAGCAGGTAGGTCACATGCACATGGGTGTAAGTCCCCATTGGTGTGATTTCCAGGCTCTCCTGCATCAGCTGCACCTCGGGCACATGCACCGCCACAGGTGTGCGCGAGAGTGTCATGGCCGAAAAAGTGGCCACAGGGTCGCCATTGGCCCAGAGCAGGCTTGGAAAAAGGAGGCAGAAGTGTAGAAGGATTAGTTTTTTCATATAGGTAATCTGTCGGTTTATAATTGTTGGAATTCAATGTATTTCCTTCTTTATTTGGCTGAAAGTTCCTCTTGTAAATCATTATATAGATAACCGATACTTTGGTAATAATACCCTGTAGCAGTATTCTGCAAGTTTAGGAACGTGACTGAGTTGAACACCGTACTCAGTGCATCCTCCATGGAGTAATGTTGCTCGTCGATGAGAATCTGAGCCAGTGCGACGGTCAAGTCTTCTTTCATGCATTGTATCTGTCTTTCTGTCAACATACAAATATAAGTTTTTCAAGTGCTTTCTCGCTTGCAAAATTACGATTTTTTTTGCAAACAAAAGCAATTTCGATGTGAAAACTTTGCTGATGACATCAAAAAATCGTTAGTATTCTATAATAGCAACATTCAAATATCGTTCTAATTGTATTATAACGTTTTATTTTGTAATGTTTTAGCGATTTTGAAACTCATTATATATAACTATGCAATATATAAAGATGAAAATCATACACATCATCTTGCGATAGCTGCCCCAATGCTAAGTTTCCTCTACTTTCAGACCTGGAAAATTGGTGAGGAATACACCACAGAGCCCCGGACAAATCTCAGACCAAGTAACTGCCACATTAGGGTAGGTCACATGCACATGGGTGTAAGTCCCCATTGGTGTGATTTCCAGGCTCTCCTGCATCAGCTGCACCTCGGGCACATGTACGGACACAGGAGCGTGCGCGAGAGTGTCATGGCCGAAAAAGAAGCCACAGGGTCGCCATTGGCCCAAAGAAGGCTTGAGATCAGGAGATAGGGGTGTAGAAGAATTGTCTTTTTTATATCGCTGGTTCGTATCATAGATGACTCTTAGAAGTAATTTATAACTATTGTAACCTGTTGGATGAATTAATTTGTTAATAATTTCTTTCAAAAAAAAGTTGTGTATGTCAATAATTTTTCGTATTTTTGTAGTGAAAATCAATTTATTACAAAAGACTATCGATATGCACAACTTTTATGCAAAGTACGCA
>JAZLLD010000044.1:0-8719 GCA_045597945.1 Bacteroidales bacterium | reverse complement strand
CACCTCCCCCAAGGCAGCTACATCGTCAAAGTCAGCACCGCCAACGGCCGCACCCAGCACATGAAAGTGGTGAAGAAATAATCCCCCAAGTGAGAAAGTCAGGGGGCGCATGCCAATGCGCCCCCACCTCCTCACCCTCGTGACCCAATCCGGCCACCGCACAAAACACGACAAAATATAGTCAGTGCTAAAGTTGATTTCTTAACATTTCAGATTTTTTCGTATCTTTGCAAAAGTTTTTCGCTGTGGCGATGTAGTTTTTCGCCACAATGGTTGTCTAATATTGCATGAAACATAAATTAGTAAAGTCAAACATGGAGAAGGAACAGCGGTTCACAGATTTGGTGCTGGACCAGAAAGCCACCATCTATTCTGTGTGCTACATGTTTGCCACCAACAGAGCCGAAGCCGAGGATTTGTTCCAGGAGGTTCTCATCCGGCTGTGGACGGGTTTTGACACTTTTAAGGAGGCCAGTAGCGCGCGCACATGGGTCTACCGCGTCAGTCTGAACACTTGCTTGAACGACAAGAAGAAGCAGACTCGCAGAGTGGAGACTGTGCCGCTGGACCTTACGGTGGACTTGTACCAAGACACTGACGACCCCAAGGTGGAACAAATCCGTCAGCTCTACGACCGAGTCAGCCAGCTGGAGGCTGCTGATCGAGCCTTGGTGCTGATGTGGTTTGAAGGCATGAGCTGTGATGAGATAGGCATCATACTCGGTATCAGCACTAAGAATGTGAGCGTGCGCTTGGTAAGAATCAAGGAGAAACTAATCAAATTGCTTAAATAATGGAAAACGACAACCTGAACAAAATCGATACAAACGAAGGCCATAATGTTGAGCAAGAATTGGAGCGAATGAAGCAGCAGTATGCGCTGTTGCAGGAAGAGCTCCGCCAGCAGTGCATAGCGGATGAAAAACTGCTATTTGAAGTGGCCAACAGCCGGTTGGCTGCATGGCAGAAGAAGCAGACTAGGGCCATCTGGCTGACGTTGGCAATACTGGTTGCGTCGGCTATAACAATCACTTGTAAAGACGGCTCTTCTTTATTGGGCATCATCTCTGCCTGGGGTATCTTGGCATTTATATCCTATAATTTTTTCAGCCAGCGCAAGACCTACCGCCGCTGCAAGACCCTGGCCGAGGTGGTGGAGACTATGGCATACGTCAACTCCATATCGCCCGAGCCGTGGAAGTATCGGCTGCCCAAGGCCATTGGTGCCGTGGTGCTGGGCGTTATCTTTATAGCTGAGACCTCTGACGACTCCAATGACTTTGTGCGTGCCATTTGCGTAGTGGGGTTTACCATTCTCGTCTGTTACTTTGTGGGGAAGAAGTCCAAGAAGAAGCAGGACCGATTGTTCAACGGCATCGAAAATATTATCAATAAACAACAAAAATAGAGTTTCTGCGTTATTATTCAAGCACTGACTTTGGTAATTGCCGATAAAGGGCCGGTGTCATTAAAAAAACATATGAAATCACAGAAAGAAGTTAAGGTGGAACAAAGGCTGGTGGAACTGGCCGAAGAGATTATCGACATTACCCCGGAAGAGGCTGACTTGCCTTTGCGTGTGGTGCGGGATCTGATTGCCGACGAGGAAATCCAGGCCGTGCAGGACTATGCCAACAAGGTTTCTATCACCCGCCTAGGGTTCAATGACCATGGGCCCGTGCACATGCGGACTGTTTGCCGAAATGCGCTGAAAATGCTGAAGATTCTCTACAACGCAGGCATACAGACCAGCCTACAGCGTGACCAGGCCGGCACTTTTGACGACAGCGTTACGGCTGTAGCTCTGGCGGCATTCTGCCATGACTTCGGTATGTCGATCGGCCGGCAGGACCATGAACTATACTCCGGTATCTTAGCCTACAACATCATCGACCGCATTCTGATGAAGAATTTGCCGGATCCAGCTGACCTGGTGCGTAGAGTGACGATTCGTTCCATGGCCATGGAAGGCATTATCGGCCACATGGGCACGAGGAAGATTCATTCTATCGAGGCCGGACTGATATTGGTGGCCGATGGTTGCGACATGACCAAGGGTCGCGCGCGCGTACCAATTAATTTACATACATCTCCTGCGCAGGGCGACATCCATAAATACTCGGCCAACTCCATTGAGCGCGTATCCATCATGACCGGCTCCGAGAGGCCTATCAAGATTGCCGTGCAGATGTCGGCGGAAGTGGGTCTTTTCCAGATAGAAGAAGTGTTGCTGCCCAAGATTAACTCCAGCCCCATCCGCAATATGATTGAGCTCTATGCCGAAGTCGAAGGACAGGAACAGAAGCGCTATCTATAGCTCGGGAGAAAAGTTTTCAACAAAAAAAGTGAATAAATTTAGCCATAAATTTGGCTATGTCAAAAATTAGTTGTAATTTTGCATCCTCTTAGCATAGTGGTCGAAAGCCCTGTTCTATACCCGTTCAGACTTGAAGGCCAATATGATAGGAGAAAAGAACATGCTGGGAAATACAGTTGTGAATACCATGAAAAAGGTTGTCCGTCACCTTAAAATGGGGTTAGCAACAGTGTGGAACGGCAAAATAAAATGAATTAGAAACATCATCGTTAAAATAAAATAATGGATCAGTTAAGTTACAAAACCATCTCCGCCAACAAGAACACCGTTCAGAAAGAATGGGTGCTCGTTGATGCCGAGAATCAGACTGTAGGACGTCTGGCTACCCGCGTTGCCAACATCCTCCGTGGCAAGACCAAGCCTTGCTTCACCCCGCACGTAGACTGCGGCGACAACGTAATCATCATCAATGCCGAGAAGATCGTTTTCACCGGTAAGAAAATGACCGACAAGATCTATCAGCGCTACACCGGTTATCCCGGCGGTCAGCGTGAGACCACTCCCGCAAAGGTCCTGGCTACTCACCCCGAGCGCGTACTCGAGCACGCTATCCGCGGTATGCTTCCTAAGAACCGTCTTGGTGACCAGCTCTATCGCAACCTGCACATCTATGCCGGTGCTGAGCATCCCCACCAGGGTCAGAACCCCAAAGTTATCAATATTAACGACGTTAGATAATATAGAAGATGGAAGTAATTAACACTATCGGTAGAAGAAAATGTTCCGTTGCCCGCGTTTATATGACCGCTGGCACTGGCAAGATTGTTGTCAACAACAGAGACTATAAAGAGTATTTCCCCACCGGCCCCCTGCAGTACATCGTCAACCAGGCTTTCCAGGTTGCTGACGCTGAGGGTAAATGGGATGTGAAGGCTAACCTCGACGGCGGTGGCATCACCGGTCAGGCTCAGGCTCTTCGCATGGCTATCGCACGCGCACTTTGCGAGAACAACATCGAAGACCGTCCCGCTCTTAAGAAGGAAGGCTTCCTGATGCGTGACCCTCGTATGGTCGAGCGTAAGAAACCCGGTCAGCCCAAGGCTCGTAAACGCTTCCAGTTCAGCAAACGTTAGTCAACTTCTGTCTTGGATTTGCGCGGCCATGGCTCTTTGGGATTTCTCATCCCATCTGGTCTGGAATCTCGCCAACTTCGAGACAAAGAGAACACGAAGCAACAGTTTAGAATCCAAATTGTCGTGAGCTTCCGCCGGGTTGCCAGTTCTGCTGCCTAAGGCAAAAGCAGAAAAACCCGACACTCAGAAAGGACTACTCGGCAATTGGTAAACAGGAATGTAAACAAAAAAGAAAAAACAACAATGAACGCATTAAAATTCGAAGAATTACTTGAAGCCGGTTGTCATTTTGGTCACCTCAAGAGAAAATGGAACCCCAAAATGGCCCCCTATATTTTCAAAGAGCACAATGGCATCCATGTCATCGACCTGCAGAAGACCATCGTCAAGGCTGACGAGGCAGCTGCTGCCCTGAAACAGATTGCCAAGAGCGGTAAGAAAGTCCTTTTCGTAGCCACCAAGAAGCAGGCTAAGGACGTTGTGGCCGAGATGGCTAAGAGCGTCGACATGCCCTTCGTCACCGAGCGTTGGCCTGGTGGTATGCTCACCAACTTCACCACCATCCGCAAGGCCGTGAAGAAGATGAACAGCCTCGACCAGCTGATGCACGACAAGGATTTCAACAACATCAGCAAACGTGAGCGCCTCCAGGTGCAGCGTGAGCGCGCTAAGCTCGACAAGAACCTCGGTTCTATCGCCGACCTTACCCGTCTGCCCAGCGCACTGTTCGTCATCGACATCAACAAGGAACACATTGCTGTTGCTGAGGCTCGCCGCCTGAACATCCCCACCTTCGCACTGGTTGACACCAACACCAACCCCGATCTTATCGATTTCCCCATCCCCGCTAACGATGATGCTTCCAAATCGATCGCCGCTATCCTGAAACACATGACTGAGGCTATCCAGGAAGGTCTGAACGAGCGTATGCTCGACAAGGACGCCCAAAAGGAGGAAGAGGAAGAAGTAATGACCGAAGAGGCTCCCGTTGAGAAGAAGACCCGTCCTCGTCGCCCCCGCAACGAGGCTAAGGCTGAGGAAGCTCCCAAGGCTGAATAATTCTAACATATAATAATGAGTAATGGGTATGGAGTGTCCGCTCCTAGCTCGTTACTCATTATCCAATTAATAATCTTAATACAGAAAATTTATTATGGCAAATATTACTGCAAAACAGGTTAATGAGCTTCGTCAGCTGACCGGCGTCGGTATGATGGATTGCAAAAAGGCCCTCGTTGAGTGCGACGGCGATTTCGATAAGGCTATTGACTACCTTCGTCAGAAGGGTCAGAAGATGGCTGCAAAACGTGCTGACCGCGACGCTAACGAAGGTTGCGTTCTGGCTAAGAGCAACGGCAACTACGGCGCTCTTATCATGGTAAGCTGCGAGACCGACTTCGTTGCTAACAACGCTGGTTTCGTTGAGTTCACCAACTCTATCATCGACACCGCTATGGCTCAGCACCTCACCACCAAAGAGCAGGTTCTCGATATGGAAATCGAAGGCCGCAAGGTTGCTGATCTCATCACCGACCAGATCGCTAAGATCGGTGAGAAAATCGAACTCGCTCACTTCGAGGTTATCGAGGCTGCCGAGGTTGCTGCTTACATCCACAATGGTAACCGCATGGCTGCTATCGTTGGTATGAACAAGGCTGGCTTCAGCGAGGTAGGCCACAATCTGGCTATGCAGGTTGTTGCTATGCGTCCCGTCGCTCTTGACGCTGCTAGCGTTCCCCAGGAGGTTAAGGACAAAGAGCTCGCTGTTGCTGTTGAGAAGACCCGTGAGGAACTCATTGGCAAGGCTGTTGACGCTGCCCTGAAGAAAGCTGGCATCAACCCCGCACACGTTGACACCGAGGAGCACATGGCTTCCAACTGCGGTAAGGGTTGGATCACCGAGGAACAGGTCGAAATGGCTAAGAAAATCAAAGAGGAAGTTGGTGCTGAGAAGGCTGCTTCCCTCAATGAGGCTCAGATTCAGCAGATTGCTAACGGTCGTCTCAACAAGTTCTTCAAAGAGAACACCCTCGTTGAGCAGGAGTACATCATGGAGAGCAAGATGACTGTCCGCCAGTTCATCGAGAGCATGGACAAGGAACTCGCTTGCACCGGTTTCAAACGCCTCGAACTTGGCGCATAAGCTGATTAGAACTAATCACTAAATATTCAAGCGGCTGTGATACTCTCACGGCCGCTTGTTTTAGTTAAACTGATTGTACTCAGCTTATTGTTTGCTGCTAATTTGCGCTATCCGAACACTTCTCTCTCATCACCTTTTACTCATCATTTTTCACAAAAAGCATGTCACGTTATATCTTTCTCGACATTGATGGCGTCATCAACACAGAGCGGCACCAACTTCGTCTTAGGCGCAGCAACCTTCCGTGTCGCGACGATAATATGCCATTTTTTGACCCCGAAGCTGTGGCAAACTTGCGGCAGATTGTCGAGGCCACGGAGGCCAGCGTCATTATCACCTCTTCCTGGCGTCATAAAGGAATGGATGTGATGGAGGATGTATGGTATTCTCGCAAAATGCCAGGAATACTTGAGGGACTGACCCCTACGGCCACGCATAGCCTATTCTGTACCAGAGGTATGGAAATCCTCCAATGGTTGGCTGACCGTCAGGAAGTTGACAGCCGCTATGTGATTATTGATGATTGTGTCGACTTTCTACCCGAGCAGATGCCATTCTTGGTTCGTACCAATCCCTATTGCGGTCTTTCTCAAACAGATGCACAGAAGGCTGTAGCTATTCTTACCTCTAATCTGTCGGCTGAGCAATAAAGTTGACAAATACTCGTTACTATTCTTTGCTATGGCTAAAAAGAAACAGAAATATTATGTTGTCTGGCAGGGGCAAACTCCGGGCATCTACGACAATTGGGATGACTGCAAGAAGCAGGTCGACGGTGTGGCCGCTGCCAAATACAAAAGTTTTGAGAGCAAGGCCGAAGCCGAGGCGGCTTTCGCGCGGCCTTATGGCGAAATTATCGGCCAGCCGACAACCCATCTTGTTCAGAAGAAAGAAGCCATGGTTGGAGTGGATGAGAACGGTTTAACTATTGTCCGTCCCGGCAACGTGCCCGGTCCTGTGCTGGACAGCCTTGCCGTTGATGCCGCTTGCAGTGGCAACCCGGGAGTTATGGAATATCAAGGAGTGTATGTTGCTAATCGTCAGCAAATCTTTCATTTCAAGTCGCCTAAAGGTACCAATAACATTGGCGAGTTCTTGGCAATCGTTCATGGCTTGTCCTATATGAAAAAACATAACCTTCAACAGATTATCTATAGCGACTCGGTCAACGCCATCAACTGGGTGAAGCGGAAGGAGTGCCGTAGCAAACTGCCATTAGACGCAAGCACTGTTGAGCTATGGAACTATGTGAGGAGAGCCGAGGCATGGTTGCAGAATAACACTTATACCACTGAAATCCGCAAGTGGGACACTGAGAATTGGGGTGAGATTCCCGCCGACTTCAACCGTAAACACTGATGCCATGAACACGACAGATATGCACATGCCATCCAACAAAGTGAGGGACATCGAGCGTTATTTCCTCACCGAGCTGGCATCGCTCTATCCGGAAATGGAAATCAAGAGTTTTGTCGGCCTACTTTTTGAGGCATTCCTTGGGTGGGATAAAGTTCGTCTGATGACCAGCCGGAACGAAACCATCAACCAGTCCGATTTGCTGAAATTCCATTGGGCCGCTGAGGATTTGAAGAAAAACCGCCCTATACAATATATAATAGGCAGCACCGAGTTCTGCGGTTTGCAACTCTCTGTGAGAGAGGGTGTGCTTGTTCCGCGTCCCGAAACCGAAGAAATCGTCTATCGGGTTGCCGACTTGGCCAAGCAACAAGGCCTGGGCAATGGAGCAAAAGTGCTGGACGTATGCACGGGTAGCGGATGCATAGCGCTTGCCTTAGAACATCTGCTGCCTGGTTGCGAATCCTATGGGGTAGATGTGTCGGCAGAGGCTTTGTCTATAGCTCGGGCCAATGCAGAACGGCTTGAGTTGCGAACCAAATTTGTAGAATGCGACATCTTGTGCGCCGAGCCCCAAATTCCTGTTGGTCAATTTGATATCATCGTCAGCAATCCGCCCTATGTTCGGGATCTTGAGAAGTTGGCCATGAATGCTAATGTGCTTGACCATGAGCCACATATTGCGCTTTTTGTTCCAGATGACGACCCTTTGGTTTTCTACCGCGCAATCGGCAAATATGCATTCGGCCACCTGACCGAGAAAGGCTTTCTTACTTTTGAAATCAATGAATATCTAGGACCCGAAACTTGTGAATTGCTGCAAGACATCGGCTTCGTAACAGAATTGTACAAAGACTTCTACGGCAAAGACCGCTGCATAATCGCATATAAAAAATGATAACACCACTTCATATCATCGGCATTCTCCTCACCGTCGGCATACTTCTCCTGGTCAGCATCCTGTCTGGGCGTAAGGTCAAGGATGCCAAGGCTTTCACTACAGGCGGAAAAGCCAGCAGCTGGATGGTCTGCGGAACCATTCTTGGCACCCTTGTTGGCGGCCAGTCAACCATCGGCACCGCCCAGCTGGCCTTCAGTTTCGGCATCTCGGCCTGGTGGTTCACTATCGGTGCTGCATTGGGCGCACTTGTGTTGGCATTGTGCTATGCCAAACCCATCCGCAACAGCGGTTGCACAACCCTTCTTGAAATAGTATCTCGCGAATATGGTCGCAAAGCCGAGACTATCGGTTCGGCACTTTTTCTTATTGGCATCTTCATCAGCATCATGTCGCAGGTGCTCTCGTCTTCGGCCTTGGTAACCAGCTTGTTCCATCTGCCTTTGGTGTGGGCGGCCGTCGTCAGTGCCTTGCTCATCATGTTGTTCGTCCTTTTCGGTGGCATTCGCAGTGCCGGTGCCGGAGGCATCATCAAACTCGTGCTTCTCTACATCAGTTCCCTCACGGCCGGCGTGCTTGTGTGGCAGTTGGGCAAAGGGTTGCATGGTATAAACCAAAGCATTGCAACCATGTACAATAACCCCGTTCTTGCCGAACTTAATGGTCTGACCGATGCCGAGAGCATCCATCAGCGATATGGAAATATTGTGGCTCGAGGTCCGCTCAAGGATATTGGCGGTTGCCTCTCGCTGATGCTTGGCGTGGTCACAACCCAGACCTACGCCCAGGGTATCTGGTCGGGTGCGTCCACCGCTAAGGCACGCCGGGGCGGCGTCTACTGCGCCCTCCTCATTCCGCTGATTGGTGCTGCT
>JAZLLD010000043.1:0-40496 GCA_045597945.1 Bacteroidales bacterium | reverse complement strand
TAAAATGGAATACTGGAATGGAAAAGCATTATCGCCAGGCGCTGCATAACGGCATGGGTGCATGGTTGGCGGGTTTGTGCTGTAGGGCGCTTGCTGGAGCCTGTAGGCGCATGGCAAGGCGGTTGGCATGGCATACATGGCCGCCAGGGGTGCGAGAAGAAGGGCGCAAGAGCGATGCGCTGCTCTGGCTGGTGAGAGCGAGAGTGTTTGTTACGCTATTTTACGCTATTTTACGCTGAAAAAAAATGTGCCGATGGGCAATAAAAAGGCCGGTTTTTCGTTTTTATAATATATTTCGCGGTGCGGGAGCCGCGGGATATACCGACACCGATACATCACCCTTTAATTCAACCAACAGGTTGTAGCAGCCACGTCATAGCAAGCAAAGATGAAACCCAAACAGCATACCACAGGTCGGAAGACTCAGAATACAGATAAATGCCATATAGTTTCTGAAATATTGAATGTATAAAAGATTAGAGTAAAGAATGGATAAGTGCCAATATGTAATTCCAACATTACCACTGAATCATAATCTTGAGACCATCGAGGTTATGAGGCAGCTCAATCGTGCCAACAGAAAGTTGGCAGAACTGAGAGGAGTTGCCCAGACAATTCCCAATGAGTCTATACTTATCAATACTCTTGCCCTTCAGGAAGCAAAAGACAGTAGTGAGGTTGAGAATATCATTACCACTCAGGACGATCTGTTCAAAGCTGACCTGAATGTGAACCAAAGCATAACACGCGCTTCGGGGAAAGAGGTAATGAGCTATCGCGAGGCGCTATTGGTAGGGTTTGATGAGGTGAAAAAGAATCGTATCCTGTCTCTCAATACAATAAAAAACATACAGGCGCATCTTGAGCATAACAATGCCGGATTTCGTGCAGTTCCAGGCACGGCTCTAAAACGCGGAGATGGAGAGGCCGTTTATACACCACCTCAAGATTCGGCAGAGATTACACGTTTGATGAACAATCTGGAGCAGTTTATCAACGATGAGTCTCTTTGCGAACTCGATCCTCTCATCAAGATGGCAATCATTCACCATCAGTTTGAAAGCATTCACCCTTTCTACGATGGCAATGGCCGAACGGGACGTATAGTGCTCATACTCTATCTCGTAACGGCAGACCTTCTTGACCTACCGGTTTTGTACCTCAGTCGTTTTATCACACACAATAAAACGGAATATTATAGGTTGTTGCAAGCTGTTCGCGACAAGGATGGTGATAATTGCAAGGAATGGACAGAATGGATACTGTTTGTCCTGAAGGGCGTAGAGCAAACTGCCACCGAAACCATCTCATTGGTCAAGGGAATATCACGCCTAATGGCAGAATACAAAAACATCTTACGTCCATTATTTGGAAAGCAGTATAAGCACGAGCTCCTCAACAATCTCTTCTTCCACCCCTACACAAAGATCGAATTTGTGGAACGTGACATATTGGTACAGCGTAAGACTGCAGCTAAGTATCTCGACATGATTGTGGAAACGGGATTACTGCGAAAAGTCAAGATGGGAACATCCAATTATTATGTCAACATTAAACTTATGGAGCTATTGTCCAACGTAAATGTACCTGAAAACGCCCAAACGGGTACATAACGAGTGGTAAATGTACCCGAAAACGCCAAAGCGGGTACATAATAAGCGGTAAATATACCCGAAGACCAAATTTTGAAAAGGATAAAAGACCCACCATCATAGCAAGTCAAGATGAAACCCAAACAGCATACCACGAGCCTGATGTGGCAGAGCGATGCCTACCTGTACGATAGCCTGTGCCTTGAGCTGAACAGCAAATAATTATCCGCCGGTCTTGTAGACACATTGCCACGGCGTGGCCGTGGCAATGGTTTCCTACAGGCCGTTTAGTTCCGAGGCAGATTTTCCGTTAGAGGAGCTGGTGGCCCTTTGGTTTCCCATTCGCCAATTTGATTCGTGCCGGATGCGTTAGAATGTGGTGGAATGCGCTGAAAAAAAATGGCTGCCAGCGCAATAAAAAGGCCGATTTTTCGTTTTTATAATATATTTCGCAGTGCGGGAGCCGCGGGATATACCGACACCGATACATCACTCTTCGCTGCCTGGGGCAGGAAGGCGTTTGGCGATGTGGTGGTGCTGGAGGTAATGAACTGAAAATGAATGTAAACCATGAATATCGAACTGAACGAATATAGTCTGCGTGGTGCTAGATTTGAAGAATGCTGGCAGGAGCTGAAAGGGCTGGAGGGTCGGTGTGCCGACAATCCTGAGGGGCTCTGTGCCGAGCAGGTGGCCCAGCACCTGGGGCTGGCTGGCCGTGCGCCCAGGGCGGAGATCACCCGGCTGGACAAGGCCGAAGGCGAGGTGTGGCTGACCGTTGCGGAGTACGACCACGACTGGATGCCGTTCCTCGGTCAGGTGGCCGGGCGGTTCGGTTTGGAAATTTGTTGAAACACAAAAAATGAAGATATGAAAAAGATAGCAATGCTGATCATGATGGCCGTGGCCACCTTCACCACCTTCGCCCAGCTGGGAGCACCCAAGATCACGGTGCGCGACACCTTCCAGATTGTGCGTATCGACTATAACAAAGGCCAGCTTGCCGAGCAGGATTGGCCATGCCGATACCTTGTAGAAGACCCTGTGATGGTTGATATCGCAGGCTATCAGTATAAAAAGACAAGCGAACCCCGGGTTTACATGAATGACTATCAATCGGAGTTTGGGTTGTTGGATTCCTACTCGTACAAGATTACCTGCAATGGGAAAGCAACATCGCTGTTGAAATGGCTGTTCCACAAGGGAGAGTACTATGCTCGATTCTCGTTGGATGGCTACGACTTCTATGTCTCAGCACCGGCGGGGAAAAGGGAATAAGGCGCATAATATATAAATAGTGCTTGTATTATCCAAATAAAAGTTGTAATTTTGCATTTGTGGAGTGCAACCTATATGTAGGTTGTATTCGCTTGTAAATCATGCTTTACGATAGCAGTGGGGCATGGTTTGCAATGGCTACAGTTCCAATAAACTGCAAGATGCGACTGAAAGTAAGACATCATTCTTCGCCGTTCAGACCTCGGAAATCTTGACCACTTGAGGAAATGATGCATTGACGTCTCGTTGTGAAATCGAATTATGAATCACGGTGTGGAGGACTAACAAGCACTTTAGCTTCCATGCTCTATAAAAATAAGGCGCTTTGGCAAAGAAACAATATACATTCATTGACTTGTTCGCAGGACTTGGAGGATTCCATTTGGCATTAAGTCAATTGGGATGCAAGTGTGTTTTTGCCTCGGAATTAAAAGACGATTTACGAGCCCTTTATTCAATAAATTTCCCAGGAACTAGGATTGAGGGTGATATAACTAAAGTTGACCCTACTAATATTCCATCTCATGATATTTTATGTGGAGGATTTCCATGTCAGCCTTTCAGTCAGGCAGGGAAAAGACAGGGCTTTTTAGACGATAAGAATAGGGGAACAATGTTCGATTATATTTGTGAGATTATCCGAGTCCACCACCCAAAGTATCTTCTTCTGGAAAATGTATCAAATTTGTTGGGACATGATGGTGGGAAAACTTGGGATATCATTAAGAATAAACTAATTGAACTTGGCTACAAGGTTGATAAAAAGGTAATCTCCCCTCATGAATTCGGCATTCCTCAGCATAGGAAGAGAATATACATTGTTGGGATTCATTCAAATTTAGGTGCAGAATTTTCTTTCCCTTTCCCTCAAACAGAAGGGACTGAGCGTTGTTCTATCGAAAGTATTTTAGAGCCCTCAGATACAAACTACATTCCGTTAAAACCAGTCACAAGAAAGTATATTGACTTGTGGGAAGAGTTTCTGCAGCTTGTGGAAAGAAACAATGTTAAGATCCCTGGTTTCCCAATTTGGGCGATGGAGTTTGGCGCAGATTATGATTTTGAAGAGACAGCCCCTGCGTTCCAGCCGATAGAAAATTTAGTGGGTAGAAAGGGACATTTGGGGCAGGAAGTGCAAGGAAACACAGTTGAGGAATGTTTGTTATACTTGCCAAAGTATTCAAGGACAAATACAACAAGGTTCTTCCCTCAGTGGAAAATCAGTTATATTAAAAAAAACCGAGAATTCTATAGAGTAAACAAGAAATGGGTAAGACCTTGGCTGAAAAAAATGCAAGGTCTTGATAATAGTTTTTTGAAACTCGAATGGAATTGTGGTGATGAAAAATACACTTTGTCTGACAAGATCCTTCAGTTTCGGGCATCAGGCATTCGCGCAAAAAAAGCAGAATTTGCTCCTGCGTTAAATTTGGTTGGTACACAAATCCCAATTATTCCGTGGATAGAATTGCCCAATGGAGATAAGGGAAGATATCTCACCATCAACGAAGCCGCAAAATTACAGGGTATGGAAAGCCTGAAATTTGATGGCCTTACGTCGACCAGAATATATGAGGCTTTGGGTAATGCAGTAAATGTAAATGTTGTTTACAGAATTGCAGCAGAATTATTAAAGCAAAACAAATGATATGGAAAACAAGGTTAGCATAGAAATTGGAACGATGATGTATTCTCGTTACCAAGATTTGCCAAACACAGTATCACATGCAATTGCGGAGTTTGTTGATAATGCTATTCAATCATATTTGAATAACAAATCACTTTTAAATCCAGAAGATGCAGAAGAGCAACTTAGGGTTGATGTTGATATAGATTGGGCCAATACTGAGGATAAGGCGACCAAAATCACTATAGAAGATAATGCCGGAGGTATCAGTTATGAAGTGTTCTCAAAAGCATTTATAACTGCAAATTTACCAGAAGACAACACTGGGTTAAATGAGTTTGGCATGGGAATGAAAACGGCTGCAGGTTGGTTAGGGTGCAAATGGAGTTTGGAAACCTCGGCATTGGGCGAGGATACAAGGAGGTATTTTGAATTTGATTTGGATGTTGTTCAATCAACAAAGGCAAAAGAATTGCCATATAAAACCTATCCAGAGAAGATAGATGCCCATTATACTCGAGTGATAATTGAGAGGCCAACCAAAAACTCGCCAACTTCCAGAAGTCTGAATAAGATAAAAACTGAGTTGGCCAGTATTTATCGTCAGTTTTTAAGAAGAAAAGAGTTAAGACTTAGGGTTAATGATGAATTGCTTTCTTTTGAAGAATATCCAATACTTGAAGCTTCGCCATATGACAAGCCATATGCACCTCGTTTGTTGTGGAAGAAAGAAATAAATTTCTCCTGGAGGCAATATTCTGCTAAAGGGTTCATAGGTGTTCTGAGTGAGATGAACTCCGCCATGAGAGGATTAGTTTTGCTTAGAAGAAATAGGGTAATTGTTGGTGACGAAGTGGATGGTAGATATTTCCCAAAAGAATTGTGTGGACAAAGCGGTTCACCCAGATATAAACGTATATTTGGAGAACTTGAACTTGAAGGATTTGATGTCTCGTTTAATAAAAATGATATTCAAGACAAAGAAAACCTTGAAGCCCTTATTAGGATAGTAAAAGCTGAGATTTCGAAACCAGAGTTTAATCTCTACGCTCAGGCCCAAGAGTATAGGTTGGATGCCTCTAGAAAATCTGTTAAGAAAATTATTAACAGCCATAATAATTCTACCAGAAAAAGCGGAGAGAAGCCCACCAGTCTTAATACCAGAGAGTTTGAATTAGACTTCACAAACAGCACAGAAGAGCCGGTGGTAGTTACTGAAGAAATAGCAAATCCGACTAACAGTTATGAGGAGAAATATTCAATAAACGGCTCCCCAATAACACTGAGAGTGCGTTTTTTGGAAAATTCGACCACATCAGACCTGTTTTATTTGGATGTGACACACGAGCATGATGGCATAATCACTTGCTGTATAAATCAAAATCATGACTTCTTTAATCACTTTAAGATGTCGGACGAAGCTGTTGTAATATTGAAAACACTGGCAATAGCCAAATATACATCGTATGTACGAAGTGATAATACTGCCCAAGGATTGCTATCTGCTTTTAATGATTTTATACAAAAGATAAAGACTGTTTAGTATGGAAGAAATTATTATTCAATCTGGTAAAACAAGTGAAAGTGGAAGTGGTAAACTTCAAACAGTAACTGTCGGTAAAAGGTTTTTTGATTATGTGCAGTCTTTAGAGAAAATACTCGATACTGATGAAAAAAGGACACGGTACAGAAAGGAAACTGTTGATATTCTAAGTCATTGTAATCCGCATAATGCTACGGATAGACAACAAACTACCCATCTTGTCGTAGGTTATGTTCAAAGTGGCAAGACAATGTCTTTTACTGGTCTGTCCGCATTAGCTCTTGATAATGGGTATCGAATTATAGTGTATTTGGCAGGAACTAAAAACAACTTGTTGGAACAGACGTCAAAGAGGCTCAAAAAAGACTTGATATCAGTAAGGCCTAAGAATAGTAGTGTATACAAGATTAGAGAAAATCCAACCGAAAAGAACATCGATGATATTGTTGGACCATTAAAGTTGTCTGACAAGCCAATAGTCCTGATTCCAATTCTTAAACATTATGATCATATTCAGAAATTGACAGATGTGTTTAATTCTGTAAAGTTTAAGAATGAAATGAGAAGCGAGACTGTAATAATTATAGATGATGAGGCAGACCAGGCTTCACTAAACAGTTTTGGAAGAAAAAATAGCAGGTCTGCTGATGACGAGGAATATTCTCGCACTTATGAATCTATATTAGCAATGCGGGCTAGCCTTCCAGGGAATACCTATATTCAATATACAGCAACACCACAAGCAAATATTCTCATTAGTATGTGTGATTTGCTGTCTCCGCAGAGTCATACTTTACTGACTCCAGGAGATGGGTATGTCGGAGGAAAACTATTTTTTGGCAGAGGGGAAAACCATGATTTATTTAATGGTCAATTAATAGTTGAAATTCCAAAGGGTGAAGTATTCTACAAAAAGAATAATCCACTAACTTCAATGCCAAAATCTTTGAAAAAGGCATTAATGTTACATGTTTTAGCGGTTGCATTAGTTGTGAAATACGACGAAGACTCAGATATATCATTTTTGTCTATGATGGTGCATCCGGACAATCAAAAGAAATGGAATTCTGAGTTTAAGAAGTGGATTGATAATGAGTTCGAACATTGGAGTCGAGCTTGTGACCAACCTGATGGATGTGATGATAAAGAACATCTTTATCAGGAATTTGAGCAGTATTATCCTGAAGCTGTAAAATTATATGATGAGGACAAACGACCTCCATTTGAGAAGATAAAAATTCTTCTTCGAGATATTATTAATGATAAAAAAGTATATCTGGTAAATACAGATAAAGATGCGGAAGTTGATATTGATTGGTCAGCTTATCCGATGCATATATTGGTTGGTGCAGAAATGCTGAATAGAGGTTTTACCGTGGAAAACCTTGCAACTACTTACATGCCAAGATATACGGATGGCGTTGCTAATGCAGACACAATACAGCAGAGATGTAGATTCTTCGGATATAAAATGAAGTACATCAAATCATGTAGGGTGTTTCTTCCTCAACAGAATATCCGCAATTATTATTCATATATTGCCCACGAAGAAGAATTACGCTCAATGTTGGCAACTTGTGATACGTTGTCTGAGGTGGAGAGAAAAATGCTGTTATCTCCCAATTTGCGGCCTACAAGGAATAATGTTCTTCCTATTTCTGTCGTAAATCGTAACTTGAAAGGTTTGCATGAATCAAGTGCATATACTGCTCCAGCAATGATTACTAGTAACACAAATCATGTGCAAGATTTCTTGTCTAAGCATGAGTCCGATTTCATAATCGACAAAATTTATGATACACCCGTGAGGTGTCATCGATATTTAAGAGTGTCAGTAGATGAGGCCATTGAGTTTTTGTCAGGTTTCCATTTCGGAAACTGTGAAGATGCTGTAAGAAAATCAGATACAATCAGATACTTGAAGTTTATTTCTGAACAGGATACGGAATCGATTAAACACATATGTATTTATCAGATTGGTTATAAGGCTTCAGCTAAGCGTCGTGAAATTGTATTTAAAGATAACAAATATAGTATCACTACAAATGTCTTTACGGGTCCAAGCAATGCTAATGATAAGTCTGATTATCCAGGTGATAGAAAATTTGTGGATGATGATACAATTACAATTCAGATTCACTATCTTGAACTCGTAGGCCTACCAGTATCATTTCCTAAAAATGCTTATACTTTAGCAATTAATTATCCCCAAAAGTTGGCAATAAGGTATTGTGCAAATAGTGCAGTCAATAATGTTGATTGGGATGATGAGGAGGATTAGTATGGACTTGTTTGAGCAGTTTATTCAAATATCACCCAAGGCGGGTTCTTATGCCGTAGTGCCTTTTGGTCAACATAGACTGGGTAAGACCATTGAGGGCTACCCTGTGTTTTTTGTTGCAACTTGTGATGATGCGTCATTTGTACAACCAATAAATCTTGAGTTTTTGTCTGTCCATTTTGAGGGTAACTGCAAGATTGTATCTGTTGGTGAAGATGTGAAGGTGAATGCCTTTGTGCTAATTACATTTAGTTCAGTAAACAGCCATTTGCAGAAGTATTTTATTGAAATATTTTCAATGATGCTTTCTTCTTTACCTGAGTTGCCAAGTCATGATTCTGTGACAATGGAAATAGAGAAGCTAGTTACGATTTTTCACTCTCTTGCTAAACCTCCTTTGAAGAAAATACAGGGATTGTGGGCGGAATTGTTAGTGATTGAACAGGCTAAAAATAGTGAATGTGTTGCAAGAGCATGGCATAATAATCCGTCGTCAAAATACGACTTTACTTTGGGAGAAGAAAAGATTGAAGTAAAAAGTACATCATCAGATATAAGAAAACATCATTTTTCTTTAGATCAATTGAATCCTTCGGTTAATTCTAAATTACTTGTTGCGTCAGTAATTGTTAGAGAATCATCGCAAGGGACAAATGGTCTCTCTGTTCAGAATCTTTTATCAAAGATAATGTTGAAGATATCTTCTGTCGATGTAAAAATACATGTCAATAGGGTGTGCCTAAATACGCTTGGTTCTGATTATGAAAAATCTGAAAGTGTGTTCTTTGATTATGTAGGAGCGGTCGATTCACTTCAATATTATCTTTGTGAGAATATTCCAAAGATAGAGAAGAATGATGTTCCCAAGAGTGTGAGCGAAGTGAAATTTTCTTCGGATCTGACTAATTTGGTTGCTTTTAATAAAGGAGATGTACAATCGGCAGAAAATGGGTTAATTGAGGCTTTATTGTAATATGAAAGCAGAAAAGTTAAATAAGACACAGCTGTACGAATTGCTACTAGGCAGTTTCCCTCAGGTTGAGTCGCTCGCTATTGAGGGTGATAATCCATTCTGTGTGAAAGATTCATCAAAGGAAATAAATGTTTACATTAAAAACATTACTAATACAGCGTTCCCAAACCAAAATTATAATGTAGTTCGTGTCCAACTTCCATCCAGGGATGCATTTAATAGAATCAAGCAGTCTCCAGAAGTTTTTGTCTTTCTTGGCTACGATTCTCTAAATGATGTCTTTGTCACATGGAATCCATACTGGGTTAAACAGAGACTAAATGTGTCGTCGAATGTCTCGTTCTATTCAAGGTTAGATGCTCAGGAAGAGTCACGGAGTCAGGGTGATTTTGTCGTTCGTGAGTTGAATAATAATGGTATAGTGTTAGCTTTCCCCAGGGAAAAGTTGAAAGAATATATAGAAAGAATGTCGTATTTTTTTCCAGAGGAAAGTGATTATGTTGCAATAGGTTCGAAAAGAAGAATGGAAGCAAATCAGCTATTTAAACAGTTTTCTTCTGAACAGTCCTTAATTGGTTATGACAATTTTTTAAGGGATAATCAGAAGTCAGATGGGTGTGTTAAGAATTATTGTTATGCAATGAAAGCTGTTCATAAAAGAGGCTTTTTCCAAAAATACAAGACTCTTTTTTTGAAGTATGATGTAATAGACGATTATATTTTTGCCATAGAAGAGTTCGTAAAAGTCCCAGAAATAAAAGAGATTGAGGAGAAATGGCATAATGCTATTCAAGCCGCCATGAAGCAGTATCATGCATTTTTTAAGACAAAGCATCTGGTTTTCGAATATTCAAATGATGATAGCGATGATGCTCGGGTCATGGTGGAAGGTTCAGAGCCGGATTGGGAGGAGTTATATACGGATGAGAACGGAAAATTGACCAGAATAATGAACCCAAAATTATTGGAAATACTAAAGCCGTTGTTAAATGTCCCGGATAGAAATTTAATAGGAGCTTATAATGCAATAGACGATTTTTATAAAGGTAGATTTGATGCAGAAATGCAACTTAAAGATTGGGATGCATTAATTAATGCAATCGTGTGGGAAAAGTGAGGCTTGAGAACTAGTTCTTTGGGTTTTCGACAATCCGGGGTGGGGACAATTTGTCCCCACCCTTTTTGACTGACTGCAGAGAGAATTGGGTTCTTGTAAACTGGCAGAAGGATTTTTCCTTATGGCTGTTAGATGCAGTTGTTGGTTACAGTTTGTAACCAACTGGCGAATCTTCTTCCGGGACATTTGTGCTGTCCAGCGGGCTGGATGTGGGCGTTTTCGGCCGGTTGCGGGCTTATTAACTTTTTTGAGTTGATTATTTTCTGGGAGCGGGGCTTTTTATTTGAATAAAAAGATATAATTTTGCATTTTGAAATATAATATTCATTGCGCAATGAAAACATACTCCAGACACTACCGCCACCTGGCTATCATGGCCCTGATGGCTTTTGCAATGGCCCTGCCCTTGGGTGCTGAGGCTCAGACTGTTTCGGACTCGCCACAGACCGAACACCAGTACAACGATGACATCCATACATTCATCATCAAGCGTCTGAAACAGACTTGTCAGCAACGCGAAAAACAGATGAATAAGCAGATCCAGCAGATGCTGATTAATCTGCCTAACGCCGAGAAATTGTACGACGAGACCTTCGTGCGCATCACTTCTGACGTGGTGGAGGACACCACCGAGGACGGTAAGGCCGAGATCAACTATGTGTACAATATCTCCTACACCTGCCACCATTTCGAGGGCACGGAGGACGACTATCCCTCGGCAGCCTATCTGTGGAGTTCTTCCAACTCCTGCCGCGCCATCTGCAATCTGACCAAGACGATGATCGATGAGGAGATGAGCGACATCTTCTCGCCCGGCAAGAAGACCACTATCACCATCACCTCGACTACCGACGCCGCCGAGATCGCCCACATCGACTACAAGGGCGAGTACGGCGACTTCCGCTATATGCCCGCCATCTTCAACGATGAGAATGTGCGTATCTCGGTGGACAAGAAAGACGGCATCACCACCAACGCCCAGCTGGCTTATGTCCGCGCCCAGAGCGTGAAGAGCTTCCTGGCCGACCAGATCAGATGCCTGAAGCGCACCGACAACGACTATCATTTTGTGACCCGCTGCTTTGACATGACCGGTCCGCACTACCGCCGCAGCAGTCTGCAGATTGTGGTGCACGGCGCTTTCGACGCTGCCGCCAAGAATATGGAGGCCGCCCTGCTGAACGACGAGTATGTGGACTTCAATATCCCCCACATCGAGGAGAATATCAACAGTAAGACTTACGCCCTGATTATTGCCGACGAGGAGTATACCGCCCCGCTGCCTAACTGCGATTTTGCCAGCAACGACGGCGATGTGCTGCACCAGTATTTCGTGCACACGCTGGGTATTCCCACCCGCCATGTGAAGGTGCTGCACAATGCCGGCCGCCAGCAGATCTATGACGAGGGCGTGCACTGGCTGAAGGATATCATCAAGGCGCAGAATGGCGATGTGCACATCCTGGTGTACTATGCCGGCCACGGCGTGAGCAATGCCAAGTTCCAGCCTTATCTGATGCCCAGCGGTGTGGATGTGAGCAAGATCCGCGCTTTCAAGAGCAAGAACGGTGTGCTGCCCAGCGGCATCACGCTGAAGGGCAACGATATGGAGAAGGTGCTGAGCCAGTGTATCTCTATCGACACACTGTGCGGCTGGTTCAAGAAGATTTCGGCCCTGAGCTATACCTTTATCATCGACGCCAGCTGCAACGGCATCCAGCGCAGCGGCAAGGAGTTCTTTGATATGACCCGCGAGACGAAGCGTTACCGCGCTCCCCGCGTGCGTGAGGATTTCGTGATTTTCATGGCTGCCGACGGCGACAAGACTGCCTACAGCTTCATCGACCAGCACCACGGTTTCTTTACCTATTATATATTAAAGGAGCTGAAGTTCACGCGCGGCGAGATTACGTTCCAGGAGCTGTTTAATAATGTGACGAAGAACCAGGCTTATGAGTCGTCGCTGCAGAACAAGCTGCAAGAGCCCAGTATGATCATCGGCGGTACCCTGGGCGAGAACTGGGGTCAGAGAACGTTTATTAATAATTAATAGTGAAGAGTGAAGAGTGACGAGTTGAGAGTGTAGGGTGAAGAGTGAAGAGTGAAGAGTTGGTGTGGGGGGCATTTCTTAGGGAGGACTAGGATGAACTAGAAGCCCCCACCCCCTAAACTAATAAACCCTCATTAACTCCCAAACTACTAAGCTACTAAGCTACTAAACTACTAAGCTACTAAACTCCATCAACTTCATCAACAAAAAACGAAACCCCATGAGAACTACTCCGGATTTTATCACCCATCTGGGCGAGAATGAGATTTTTGTGTTCGGCAGCAATCTGGCCGGGCATCACGGCGGCGGGGCTGCCCGCATCGCCTATGAGCGTTTCGGCGCTAAGATGGGGCAGGGCGTGGGACTGCAGGGGCAGTGCTATGCCATTCCTACGATGCACGGCGGCGTGGAGGATATCCGCCCCTACGTGGATGAGTTCATCGCCTTCGCCCAGGCGCATGGCGAGCTGACTTTCTTGGTGACCCGCATCGGCTGCGGTATCGCCGGTTTCCGCGACGAGGAGATTGCTCCGCTGTTTGCCGACGCGCACCTGCTGCCCAACGTGGTGCTGCCTAAGGGATGGAAAATATTTAATAATTAATATTTAATATTTAATATTTAAGAGTTTGCGGGGTGGTGGTGTTCTATTTGCAATTCACGCTTCACAATTCACGCTGGTAATTTAATAATTAATATTTGATATTTATTTAAGAGTTAAGAGTTAAGAGTTGGGGCGGTGGTGTTCAATTCACTCTTCACGATTCACAATTCACGCTTCACAATTCACTCATCACTCATCACTCTTCACTCTAATTTTTGTGTTGGGATTGGAAAAAATGGGGGGTGGCAAAATAAAATGCGGATTTGTCCGTTTTTGATTTAAGATTAATAGAAATAAAGAACAATATTATGAAGAAAGTATTAGTTGCAGCAGCCTTGATGCTGCTCACCATGGGAGCCCTGAGCGCCCAGAACACATTCCGTGGCATTGTCAGATTTTCGCTGACTAGCTCGGGTAAGGTTGATATGCAGATCCCTGCCGAGGCTTCGGTTGTGGAGATGAAGGTTTTTGAGAACCAGCTGATGCTGGGCACCACCGTGCAGAACGGTCTGAAGGTGGCCCAGGCTATCGACTTCGGTCCCTATATCCAGTATCTGGACATGCAGGGTATCGAGTTGGAGACTTATCGTGGCGATGCTAAGTTCATCATCCGCGACGAGGCTACGAAAGAGAGTCTGGACAGCATCTATCTGCCCGACACCGAGGCCGGCCATTTCTACTATGAGCTCGTGGACGGCACCAAGGATATCTTGGGCTACACCGCTCACAAGATGATCATGCACCGCTATGACGAGGAAGGCAACGACAACCCCATGGAGTGCTGGTACACCACCGAGATTGGTCCTGAATATTGCGTTCTGATGGGCAACATGAAGGGTTTCCCCCTGGTGCTGACCCAGGATGTAGGCGAGGGCCGCGCTATCACCTACACCGCTGTCGAGGTGGTGAAGGGCAAGGTGTCGAAGGCTGATATGCTGATGCCTGCAGGCTATAAGGAAGCCAGCAAGGAGGAGCTTGAGCAGTTCCAGGAAGAGCTGAAAGACGCTATGGAACTCCTCGGCGACTAACGCTCCCGCAGAAGATAATGATGGATGCTATAGTTTTCCGCCAGGGAGGCTATAGCATCTAATCTTTACCCATCACCTTCATCAACTAACCTAATAACCCCAAACATCATGGCTCAGGCTAAATCGAAGAAGAAAAAGAAGAAAGTGCGCCCTACGGGCAAACTAAAAGAATTCCATAACTCGCAGCGCGGCCGCAAACTGCGTGGAACCTGCTATATCTTGCTGGCAGTGTTCCTGCTGGTGTCGGTCATATCTTACTTTAGGACTTGGCCCGACCATAAGAGCAACTGGATGGGGGATCTGGGTAACTGGGTGGCCGGCTATGTTGTGCAGGACACTTTCGGCATAGGTGCTTTGGGCTTCTGCCTGATATTCGTTGTCTTCGGTCTCCACCTGTGGAAGGTGAACGTGTGGCCGTGGCGCAAGACCTTGTGGTGCACAGTCTTCTGGATGCTCTGGCTGTCGTCGGTGCTGGGCTACTGCTTCGGCGTGTGGCCGCCGGAGAGCATCAAAGTAGAAGAACTGGCAGGCGGAGTAGGCGTCTTTGTGTCGGAGCAGCTGACACATCTGATCAACTGGGGCACGATGGTGCTGCTGGTGTTCCTGGCCGTGGTGATGCTGATCTTTGTGCACAAAGTGCATCTGCGTATGCCCAAGGTGACGATGCCCGAGATGCCCAAGATGGACCTGAAGTCCACCCTGCGCAATTTGGTGCCAGCGCGTGAGGAAAAAGAAGATGACGAGGAGGAAGAGAAAGAAGAAAAGCCTGCGGCAACTCCCGTGGCAGCCGACCCATTCCAGTCAGTGGACCCCATAAACAACGAGGTGACGTTTACGATAGATGATGAGTTTGCCCGCGTGAATGCCAAGGCCCAGCAGTCGGCCGCCAAGGAGCAGGAGTCCCCGCAGGAGCTGGAAGCCGAACTGGCACCCGAGGAGGACGCGCTGCCCTGCAACGATGAAATCGACTTCACGATTGCGGAGACCTCGGTGCTGGACTCGCAGCAGCCGGTGGAGGTTCCGCATTACGCTGAGTTTGAGACCACCCATACTTCTGACCATTATACTGTTGACGAACTTTACGACCCCCACCTGGATCTGAAGATGTATCTGATGCCCCAGACTGATATCCTGACTGACTGGGAGACGAAGAATGTGAAGGTGACCAAGGAAGAGCTGGTGGCCAACAAAGACCATATCGTAGAGACCCTGCGGAACTACGGCATTGAGATTACCGGCATTACCGCTTCGCCGGGACCTACCGTGACACTCTATGAAATCAAGCCTGCACCGGGCGTGAGGATTTCCAAGATCAAGAGTCTGGAGGACGATATTGCCCTCTCGCTCTCGGCTCTGGGCATCCGCATCATTGCGCCTATCCCCGGCAAGGGCACCGTGGGTATTGAGGTGCCGAATGCCAATCCGCAGATTGTGTCGATGAAGAATATGCTGGAGTGCGAGGCCTTCCAGCATGCCGACAAGATGGAGCTGCCCATCGTGTTCGGCAAGACCATCTCCAATGAGCCTTTCGTGACCGACCTGGCCAAGATGCCGCACCTGCTGATGGCCGGTGCTACGGGTACAGGTAAGTCGGTGGGCCTGAATGCGGTGATAGCCTCGCTGCTGTACAAAAAACATCCTTCGGAACTGAAATTCGTGATGGTGGACCCCAAGAAAGTGGAGCTCTCGCTGTACAACAAGATTGAGCGCCACTACCTGGCCAAGCTGCCCGACTCTGACGAGCCTATCATCACCGACACCAAGAAGGTGGTGCGCACACTGAACTCGCTGTGTATTGAGATGGACCAGCGCTACGACCTGCTGAAGCAGGCGGGGGTGCGCAAGATTACTGAATATAATGAGAAATTTGTGCGCCGCCAGCTCAACCCTGAGAACGGCCACAGATATCTGCCGTATATAGTGCTGGTGGTGGATGAGTTCGCCGACCTGATCATGACGGCAGGCAAGGAGGTGGAGATGCCCATCTGCCGTCTGGCCCAGCTGGCACGTGCCGTGGGTATCCACCTGATTATTGCAACACAGCGTCCTACAACGAATATCATCACGGGTACGATTAAGGCCAACTTCCCCGCCCGTGTGGCATTCAAGGTGACCTCGGGTATCGACTCGCGCACTATTCTGGACTGCTCGGGTGCCCAGCGCCTGATAGGCCGAGGCGATATGCTGATCTCGCTCTCGGGTTCGGATTTGGTGCGTATACAGTGCGCCCTGATTGAGACCAAGGAGATTGAGGAGCTGGCAGACTTTATCGGCTCGCAGCGCGGCTACCCCGACGGATTCTTGCTGCCGGAGTATCTGGACGAGAATGAGGAGCCCAACAAGGATTTCGACCCCAAGCAGAAGGATGAGTTCTTTAATGATGCTGCCCACCTGGTGGTGGCTTCGCAGTTTGGCTCTACCTCGCTGTTGCAGCGCAAGTTGCAGCTGGGCTATAACCGTGCCGGCCGCATTATCGACCAGCTGGAGGCTGCCGGAATCGTGGGCCCATACAATGGCTCCAAGGCCCGCGAGGTGCTGGTGCATGACGAGGTCCAGCTGGAAGAGATTCTGAGGAATTTGTAGAGCAGAGTTTTTTTGTGTAGTTTGAAGTTTTTTTATGACAGATACGCTTAACAAATACTGCGAGGAGCACAGCTCACAGCCGGATGCGGCGCTGAATGCCATCTACCGTGGCATTGCGCTGCATACGGCTAATCCGCACATGGCTTCGACGCCCTACCAGGGGGTGTTGCTGCAGATGCTCACCCAGATGAAGCAGCCGCAGGTGGCGGTGGAACTGGGGAGTTTTGCGGGCTACGGGGCGGTGTGTATTGCCCGTGGGCTGGCGCCAGGCGGTGTGCTGCATGTGGTGGAGGCCGAGGAGGAATACGAGGAGCTGATACGTGAGAATGCCCGCCAGGCGCAGGTGGAGGAGCGTATACGGCTGCATATAGGGCAGGCGCTGGATGTGCTGCCTACGCTGCCGGACGGCATAGATCTGGCCTTTGTGGATGCCGACAAAGAGAATTATGAGCAGTATTACGAGATGCTGCTGCCGAAGATGAATGCCGGCGGGATATTGTTGTTTGACAATATGCTGTGGTACGGCCGTGTGTTGGAAACCCCGGCGACGGATCTGCGCTGCGACCGCTCGACCCGCATTATCCAGCAGCTGAATCGCCGCATCACCGAGGACTCCAGGGTGGAGAATATCTTACTGCCTGTGAGGGACGGGATTATGATGTGTAGAGTGGTTTAGGAAGTTGATGGAGTTTGTTAGTTGAGGGGGGCTATTTCCCTTAGGTTTTTCAGTTATTCCGGACTTTCCGGGTTTTCCGGGTTTCCCGGACTTTCCAGATATTCCGGATATTCCGGGTTTTCTAGGTTATACTAGGCTTTTCTAGGCTTTCCTAGATTTATAAATTATTAGTGGCTGACTCGCCACGTTGCATACCACAACCCCAATAACTCTTATTTATTAATTATTAAATATTAATTCTTAATTATTTTTCCTTTTCCGCCGACCATGACTTGGGTTATCTGGTTGGCTTGGCTTTTGATTTTGACGATGATGCGGGAGGGGCGACCCATGGTGAGGCCTTGCTCGAAGATGTAGGTGTCTTGGGGCTGGATGTGGCGGTGGAGATAGCAGGCTAGGGCACAGCTGGCTGTGCCGGTGGCTGACTCCTCGTTGATGGCGTAGCGGGGAGCGAAGTTGCGGCAGATGGCGGTCTTCTGGCTATCGTTGACAAGGGTGTAGGCATGGATGCCGACGACGTCCTGGCGGGTGTTGAGGTCGGCCATGGCCTGGAACTGGGGGCGCAGCTGGTCGAGGTGCTCGGGGGTGTCGATGGGCATGATGATGTCTTTGAGACCGGTGGAGACGCACTGGATGGGGTAGCGGGAGTCGTACCACTCCATGGGCAGGCAGGAGGCGAAGTCCTGGGGCTGGTAGCAGTCGAGGAACTGGGGTATGGTCTGCTCCATCATGACGGTGCCGTCGGCTTCGATGTCGATACAGAGGATGCCGGCGAGGGTCTCGATGGTGCACTGGCCCACAGGGGCGATGCCGAGCTGGTGGAGGAGGACGAAGGTGGCGATGGTGGCATGGCCACAGAGTGGCACCTCGTCGACGGGTGTGTAATATTCTAATTTGTAGGTGGCTACATCTGATGGATGGATGAAGACGGTCTCGGAATAGCCTAGTTCGGTAGCCAGGGCGAGTTTCTGCTCCCGGGTGTAGGCTGTGCCATCAAGGACGACACCGGCAGGGTTGCCGCCTTGTCCATCTTTGCAGAAAGCGTTGACAGAATACATGGGGAAATAATTTAATAATTAATATTTAATATTTAAGAGTTTGCGGGGTGGTGGTGTTCTATTTGCAATTCACTCTTCACGGTTCACTCTTATACTTTAATAATTAATAATTAAGAGTTATGAGTTAAGAGTTTGCGGGGGGCATTTCTTAGGGAGGACTAGGAGAACTAGGGAGGGTTAGGGGGGACTAGAATCCACCATCCCCTAAACTAATAAACCCTCATTAACTCCCAAACTACTAAGCTACTAAACTACTAAGCTACTAAACTACTAAGCTACTAAACTTCATCAACTCCATCAACTTCCCCTAACGCTTTCAGCCCTTGCGGAGCTGGAAGGTGAAGCGCTGCTGGAGACGTTGGCGGATGAGGTAGAGGAAGACGCCATAGAGTGCCACAACGGCCAGCGTGAGAAGGGCGGTGATGCCCTCGTTGATGTGCATGGAATAGAATGCCACCAGGGCACCGATGAGGATGATGGCCGGGATGATGTAGGCAATGAGGACGGCACGGAGGCCATTGGAGGTCTGGATGATGACGCGGACATTGTCGCCGACGGCATAGTCGCGCCATTGGCGGGTGTCGATCTCTACGATTTTATCTTTGGATTCGGCGAAGCCACAACGGGAGTGGGCTTCGCAGGAGGCGCAGGCACTCACTATATGCATTTCTACGGTGACTTTGCCATTGTTGACGGCAGTGACTTTGCCAGAATGAGATGGAGAGGACATGGGGAATTAATAAAATATTTAATATTTAATAATTAATAATTATCAATTAATAATTAATAATTATCAATTAATTTTATTGCTATTTACTATTGTGATTGCTTTGTGATTTAGCGGAAGGATTTGGGGGCACCTTTGCAGTTTTTGACACAGCGACCTTCGGTGTTGATCTTACGGACCTCGCCCATGTAGGCGACTTCGGCTCTGCCCCACTCAAAGGGAGAGGCTATGTCGAAGATGGGGTTGATGAAGAACTTGCCCTCGGTGTCGATATAGCCCCAGGCTCCAAGTTTGACGGGGGCGAGGCCATCGGTGAACTGATAGGCACTCTCGAAGCAGGGCCAGATGACGGGGCGGCCCTGGATGTCGCAGAAGCCATAGCGGCCTTCTTTCTCGATGAGGGCGAGGCCGTCGTGGAAGATATAGGACTCGGCACGGTAGCCGGAGTTGTCGTATTCAAGCGGAAGGACGACATTGCCCTGGCGGTCGAGGATGCCCCATTTGCCATCTTTGGAAACAGCGGTGCGGGATTCGATAAAGAGCGTGGCGTTGTCGTACTGGCAGGGGATGACCTCTTTGCCCTTGAGGTCGAGGAAGCCGTATTTGCCATTGCGGATGACGAGGATGCGCTCCTCGGTGTAGCCTTGGAGACCGTGGTAGACAGGCTTGGTGAGGGCGCGGTTCTTGGCATTGTAGAGCGCCACACCGTCTTCATCGCCAGCAAAATAAAGACCCATGAACATGGAGGTGAGAATCTCGTATTTGATGGGGACGACTTCGCGGTTCTTGTGGTCGATCATGCCATGGCGGTCGTAGTTCTTGACCACGGCATGGCCCTCGACGAAAGGATAGGCATACTGGTACTGGGCGGGGATGGCGATGTTGCCTTGGCGGTCGATATAGCCATAGGCATAATCGAAGCTGTCGATGGGGAGAGCCACCACGGCCAGCCCCTCGGAGAACGAGGAGGCGGCTTTATAGCGGAAGGGGATGACGAGGTTGCCAAGGGTGTCGAAATAGCCGAAATCTTCGCCCAGCTGGGTGAGGAGAAGACCTTCGGTGGGGTAGTTGACATCGGTGTACTGACAGGGGATAATCTCCACGCCCTGGCGGTTGATGAGGCCGCAGGAGTCGTAGTTCATATAGACCTTGCAGTATTCGCCATGGAACTTATCGACAAACATATACTTATTGGGCACGATGACAGTGCCGTCCTCGCGTTTGAAACCAAAACGGTCGCCGTCCTGGGTGGTCTGGATGCCGTCGATGAAGACAAGCTCGCAGCCGCAGGCTTCATCGTCGACGTATTCAACCTTTTCGTTCTGGGCCCGCAAGAGAGGGGTGAGGGCGAGGAGAAGAGTGATGAGGGCAATCTTTTTCATGGGTTTTGTTGTTTGCTTTGACTATTGTTGCTAGAAATACTAGAAGTCCTAGATTGCCTAGGACTCCATATATTCCTATTATATAATTTCTATCGCATCGTTGGGAAGCCAGCCTGTGTTGCCGTCGGCGATGCGGATTTTGTACCAGGGCTCAAGGTCTTCCTCGATGGTGACTTTGGTACCCTCGTGGAGGATAAACTTCTCGACGCCAGTGCTTTCAGGAGAGCTCAGCACGGTGACAGCCGGCTGGAGGACGATGGCATTGTCGTGGAGCTTGGCTTGATGTTTGGCCACGCAGAAGCAGATGAGTGCTATCGCTGTCAGGAGGATAATGGCCCAGGAACAGTAGAACGTTGTCATGCGTTGGCGGCCAGCGGCGAAGTATCTCATGAAAATAATGGCGGCCAAGTATATGGCTATGAGGATGATCAGGATGACGCACCAGCCGGTGACACTGAAGAGCGACACGATGGCGCGGCCCCAGCGTTTGAGGAAGAGCTCGGGGAGCACCTCGATATGGTCCTCGGTCTTGGAGTAGGCGAGGTCGAGGTTCTCGCGGCAGTCGCGGTAGTTGGGGCGCAGCTTGAGGGCACGTTCGTAGCAGAGGACGGCGAGGCCCATCTCGTCAAGGCGGTAGTAGGCGTTGCCGAGGTTGTAATAAAGCTCGGGGGAAGCCTGCCCCTGATTGAGGATATCGGTGTAGCGGTCGGCGGCTTCCGGAAAGTCTCCCTTGGCATAGGCATCGTTGCCCTGCTTGAAGAGCTGGTCGGGGGTCTGCGCCATAAGGGTGAAGGCGAATGCGAGGAAGATCGATATGATGGATATTCTTTTCATTGTTGCAAAGTATTAGGTTAGATCATGACAATGGTTTCGAGGGCTTCGTCGTAAATCTGCTGCTTCTTGGATGCGGCATCGCCGGGAGCGAAACGTGCGAAGTCGATATCGTTGATAGTACGCATGATACGGTCTTGCTGCTCCTGGGGCACCTGCTTGTCGGCGAGGCATTGGAGGACAGTGTCGGACGAGAGGTCGGCCAGGGGAATGTTGTACTTGTCGGCCAGACAACCCCAGATGGCCTTGTAGATTTCCTCATAGAACATATTGTCGTTGCCGGAGTGGAGGTGGATGGCGGCCTGTTTGAGGCGGCGGCGGGCCTCCTTGGTGGCACGGCGGAGACGCATGCCGGCGATATCCTGCTGCTGGGCTTTGCGGCGGCGCAAGAACCATTCGGCGGCCAGATAGCCGAGGACAATGAGGATGAAGGGCAGTATGAGCCACAGGCTAACCTGGCCGTTGTTGGCAATAGGACGGAGGGCGGTGGAGCCGGTGTGGATATAGTTGATATCGGAATTAAGAATCTTGACGTCGCTCTTGTTGGAAGAGACATGCTTCATGGCGTTGGGGTCGCCCTTGAGGATATGCACGGGGATGGCGTCGAGATGCTTGGTGACATACTTGCCGGTGCTGGGGTCGAAGAAGACAAAGTCGGTGGCGGGAATCTCGAAATTGCCCTGGCTGCGGGGAATGAGGACCCACTCATAGGTGCGGGAACCGCTGATACCGCTCTGCGAACGGTTGATTTTGTCGTTGACCTGGGGATCGTAGACCTCAAAAATCTTGGGGAAGTTGATCTGGGGGGCTTCGATGAGCATGAGGTTGCCGGGGCCGGAGATGGTCAGCTTATAAGTGATGGCCTCGTTGGCCTTGACCTCGCGGGTGTCGGCTTCGGCCTTGACGGTGAAGTTGCCCACCGCACCGGAGAATCCATTAGGAGCCTCGGGCAGAGGTTTGACGTTGACAGAGAGGGTGTTGGTGCTGAGATGGCGGGTGACAGCCTGGGTGGGGTTGAAGAAGGGGTCGTCGAAGAGGTCCCAGATGGTGCCGGTAGAGCGGCGCTGGCGTTGCACGAGGGCCAGGACATCGAGGTCGAGCGGCTCAATCTTGAGCTTGCCACTCTCCTGGGCGAAGAGGGCGCCACGGCGAATCTCGGCCACCATGTAGCGGCGGCCATCGATGGTCTCCTCATAGGTGCGCACATTCTCGTCCTTGGTCAGGTCCTCGCTCCAGAAGCCCTTGTTGCCAGGCAGTTTATCAATCTGATACTGCTGGAGAGACACCTGGGTGTAGATCTTATAGGTGAGGATTACCTGCTCGCCCTGGTAGGGGTTGGACTTGGAGAGGCTGGCGCGGGCAAAGAGCTGCTTGCTGTCGATATTGCCAGAAGAGGCCGGCTGCGAAGCGGACTGGCGTTGCTGCGAGTAGCCGCCACCGCCGTAGGCCTGCTGGCGCGAGGACTGCTGCGACTGGCCGCTGCCTTTCTCTACCTTGATGGTGAAACCGGGGCAGGAAACTTTCTTGCCATCCACGGTGCAGGAGGCTCCGCCCACAGAGAACGAGCCTTCTACGTCGGCAAGTAAAATATAGGTAAAGCCCTGGGTGAAAGATTTCGACATCTGTCCATTGACAATCGATACGCTGGACTGGGTGGAAGTGTTGGGGCCTGAGAGGACAGAAAAACCTTTGAATGAGGGACCGCGGAAGTCGGATGCCTTGGCGTTGACCTCGAAGCGTACCTCAAAGCGCTGGCCTTGCTCAACTCTGCCCGGAGCGCGCACGGTGAGCTCTTGTGCGAAGACTCCGAGAGAAACCAGTATAAGGGATAATGCGATAAGTATCTTTTTCATTTCTAATCTAATAACGTGTTTGGTTTACCAGTCCTTTTCGATACGGCCTGCGGCAGCGGCTTCCACCTTCTTGGCGTTGTCCTTCATGGTGTTCTTCTCGTTGTTCTTCACAGCCTCAAGCAGGCGTTCGGCATCTTGCTTCTTCTGGTCCTGCTTTTTCTGTTGCTGCTGTTTCTGCTGCTGGTCTTGCTTTTGATTCTGCTGGTTCTGCTGCTGACCTTGGTTGTTCTGGTCTTGCTTTTTGTCCTGACCCTGGTTGCCTTGGTCGTTCTTGTTATCTTTATTCTTATCCTTGTTCTTGTCTTGGTCGGAACCGCCGCCACCGCCGCCATTCTGCTGCTGTTGCTGCTGCTGGGCCTGCTGGAGCATCTTCTTGGCATAGGAGAGGTTGTAGCGGGTGTCGTCGGCCTTGGGCTGGAGTTTCAGCGCCTCCTGATAGTCGTTGACGGCCTGCTGGAACTGCTGCATACCGTCGGCCCGGTTGGCCTGTGACAAACCAGCCTTGAGACTGCTGTTGCCACGGTTGTGGAGGATGCGGGAGCGGGTCTTGGCGTCGAGGTCGGGAGTTTCTAAGGCTTTGGAATAATGAGTGTTGGCCTCGTCGTATTTCTTCTGGCGATAGAGGGCGTTGCCGAGGTTGTAGTGGGCGCGGTAGGCATTGGAGTCGGCATGGATAGCACGGCGGTAGTTGACCTCGGACTGGTCGTAGTGTTTGGCCTTATACTCCTTGTTGCCATGGCGGGTCTCCTTGCGGGCCTGGGAGTTCTGGGCAGATGCCAGGTCGGCCACCGAGAGGAGGAGCATGACAAGGATGAGGGTGAGCTTATTTTTCATTGTTAAGAAACTTTTCGATGTTTAATTTCTTGTTGCGGCGCTCAAAGATGAGCAACTCGGCCACGAGGCAGAGGAGTGCGGCGGCCAAGGGGAACTGATAACGGCTCTCGTATTCGGAGAACATCGATTCGCCGTAGTGCTCCTTCTCAAGGTTTTCAATCATGGTGACAATCTCATGGACGCCGGAGTTGATATTGTTGGCACGCACATAGACGCCCTTGCCGGCATGGGCAATGGCGGTGAGGGTGGCCTCGTCGAGATGGGTTGTGACGGTGTTGCCCTGGTTGTCGCGTTTGTAGCCAACACGCTGTCCGCCACGATATTCTGGGATAGGAGAACCTTCTGAGAGACCCATGCCGATGGTGCAGACTCTCACCCCCTCGGCGGCAGCCTTACGGGCGGCAGCCTCGGCGTCGTCTTCAAAGTTCTCGCCGTCGGAGATGACAATGATGGCGCGGCCTTGGTTCTTCACCCAAGTGCGGTCCTCGTCGCCGTAGCCAAAGGCTTCCATCGACTTGGTGATGGCGTCGCCGATGGCGGTGCCCTGGGCTTCGATGAGCGAGCAGTCGATCTGGTCGAGGAAGAGCTTCACAGCCGAATAGTCGTTGGTCAGCGGCATCTGCACATAGCTGCTGCCGGCAAAGACGATGAGGGCGATGCGGTCGGAACCCAGTTCGTTGAGGAGGTTGTTGACCGTGCGTTTGCTGCGCTCCAGTCGGTTGGGCTGGATGTCTTCGGCCATCATGGAGTTGGAAACATCAAGGCAGATGGCCACGTCGGAACCAATACGTTCGCCTTTCACCATCTTGCTGCCTTCCTGCGGGTTGGCCAAGGCAAAGACGAGGAAAACCAAAGCCAGCATGATGAGGCCGAATTTCAGTGCGGGACGCCAAGGGGAGGCATCGGGGATGAGGCGGCCAAACATAGAGCGGTCGGCAAACTGCTCCAAGCGCATGCGGTTGCGGTGCTGGAACCAGATCCAAAGTCCTGTTGCTAGCGGGACTAGGAGGAGGAACCATAATATATGTGGATGTTCAAAATGAATCATAATGAATTTTTTATGGAGTGGAACGATAGTAGAGGAGGGCCAGGAGGATTTCGGCCACAAGGGCTATGGCGGCCAGAATCAGCCAGACGAAGTATTCGTCCTTGGTCTGGGCATACTGGGTGACGTCGATTTTGCTCTTTTCCATCTCATCAATGTGCTTGAAGATTTTCTCAAGCGATTTCTTGTTGGTGGCACGGAAGTACTGGCCGTCGTTGGTGGACTTGGCCATCTGCGTCAGGAGGCGTTCGTCGAGTTCGGCAGGCACATTCTGATAATGGATGCGTCCGAACTGGTCGCGGAAGGGGTAGGGTGCCATGCCCTGGGTGCCGCAGCCGATGGTGTAGAGGCGGATGCCGTAGAGCGCGGCAATCTCGGCAGCACTCTGGGGGTCGACGGCGCCTTGGTTGTTGATACCATCGGTGAGGAGGATGATTACCTTGGACTTAGCCTCGGAGTCCTTGATGCGGTTGATGGCCGTGGCAAGGCCGTCGCCGAGGGCTGTGCCGTCTTTGATCATGCCGCTCTTGAGCGAGAAGAGTTGCTTGAGCAGCACCGAGTGGTCGATGGTGAGGGGCACCTGGGTGAAGGCTTCGCCGGAGAAGACCACCAGGCCGATGCGGTCGTTGCGGCGACCATCGATGAAGTCGGCGGCCACCTTCTTGGCGGCTTCCAGGCGGTTGGGCTTAAAGTCTTCGGCCAGCATAGAGCCCGAGACATCCATGGCCAGCACGATGTCGATGCCTTCCACCTTCATCTCCTGGCGGCTGAGCATGGCCTGGGGGCGTGCTAGGGCCACAACGATGGCGGCCAGGGCCACCATGCGGAGGACGAAGAGGGCGGGGTAGGTGCGCTGGCGGAGTGTCTTGCGGACCCCTTGGAAAAGGCTGATGTCGGAGAACTGCAGGGCGGGTTTCTGCTTGCGGTAGCGGAAGATGTACCACACCGTGAGCAGCGGTATGAGCAGCAGGAACAACAGCAGGTATGGATGCGCGAATGTTATATGATTCATTGTTTTGCGTCGTTGGTTTGGGCAGCGGTGCTGTCGGTGGGGTTGGTGGGTTCAACCTTGGGGGCGGTGGCGCGGACGAAGTCGACGGCCTGCGTCATGGAAAGGTCGTGCTGATAGGGCTGGGGTTCGGATTTGGCGAACTTGACCATATCGGCGGTCTGGAGGATTTGGCGCAGATGCTGCTCGGCGTCGGCACTGAAGGCAGGGCAGGCGCGGAATGCCTCGAGCGTCTGGTCGGAAGTCATCTCGGTGGAAGGTATATGGTAGGTCTCTTCCAGATAGTTGCGGAGAATGTCGGTGAGCGCGGTGTGGTAGTCCTTGGCCATGCCTTGCTGCCACAGCTGCCGCTGGCGCAGGGCCTCCAACTCGTTGAGGGCACGCTGGTGCGGGGGCAGGGGAGGCGCTTGGGGGATGGCGATGATGGGCTTGTGGTCGCGGACGCGCTTGTAGATATAGATGCCGGCGGCGATGAGGGCAAGGATGCCCAGGATGATGCCTACGACGCTGGCCACCTCGCCAAAGGTGTAGGGCTGGCGAAGGATGTCGGCGATGTCGCGAATCTCGGCCTTGGTGGTGTCGACATTGGGCACATCGTTCACCGTGAGCAGCACCGAGTCGGCGCCGATATGGAACCAGTGCTCGCCAACCTCAAAGGAGGTGAGGGCGGTGTGGATTTCGCCTGAGGCGGAGTCAACCCACTGACGCACAGCCACGATGTCGTTGTTGGTCAGGTCCTCCAAAGTGGGGTAGAGCTGGGTTGGCTGAATGGTGAGCACCGTCTGGTCGCCCAGGAGGAAGGTGGTGCTGTCGAACTGGAACTTGTAGGTCGGCAGCGGCTGGGCCGGCACAGAGTCCTGTGCCCAGGCGGCGAAGCCGGAGCAGAGGATGAGGAGTGCTATGATTAACTGTTTCATAATGTTATCTCGGTTGTTGAAGGGTTAGGCTCCGCGGCGGTTGAAGAGCTTTTTGAGCTCCTTGACGTAGTCCTCGCCGGTGTAGAGCGTGGTCTTGTCAATGCCGTATTTGCGCAGCTGGTCGTCCATGCTCTGGAGGCGGAGGGCGAAGTTGCATGCCAGGATGTCGCGGTTCATCTTGAGCGAGGTGTCGATAAGTTGCGTTGCTCCGGACTCGGGGTCGTAGAACTTGGTGAGGCCGGTGTCGGGGATTTCCTTCTCACGGCGGTCGACAATGTGGATGGCCACGAGGTCGTGCTTGTGGGAGGCAATCTTGAGGGCGTCGGTGTAGTTGGTGTCGTGGAAGTCGCTGAGAAGGAATGCCGTGCAACGCTTTTTGATGACGTTGGTGAAATAGCGCAGTCCTTCGGCGATGCTGGTGCCCTGGCTGGTGGGCTGGAAGGTGATGAGCTCGCGGATGATGCGGAGAATGTGGGAACTGCCTTTCTGCGGCGGAATGAATTTCTCAATCTTGTCGCTGAAAAGAATCACGCCCACCTTGTCGTTGTTCTGGATGGCGCTGAAGGCAATGGTGGCGGCCACTTCGGCCACGAGTTCTTCTTTGAACTGGTGGTGGGTGCCGAAGCGGTTGGAACCGGAGACGTCGACCAGCAGCATGACGGTGAGTTCGCGCTCTTCCTCAAAGATCTTGACGTAGGGGTGGTGCAGGCGGGCGGTGACGTTCCAGTCGATGGATCGCACATCGTCGCCGTACTGATACTCACGCACTTCGCTGAATGCCATGCCGCGCCCTTTGAAGGCACTGTGGTATTCGCCCGAGAAGAGCTGGCGCGAGAGGCCGCGGGCCTTGATCTCGATCTTGCGGACCTTCTTGATTATGTCGGTGTTTTGTTGTTCCATGTGGTTAAGATTCGTTGGCAAAAATGATTTCAGAGCAGGCCGGCGGCCCGCTCATGGTTCATAATTCCTAAATCCTAAATCATTAAGGCACATCCACGCGGTTGAGGATCTCGTTGACCACTTCCTCGCTAGTAATGTTCTCGGCTTCAGCCTCGTAGGTGAGGCCTACGCGGTGGCGGAGCACATCCATGGCAATGGCGCGGACGTCCTCGGGGATGACATAGCCGCGGCGGCGCATGAAGGCGTATGCCTTGGAGGCCAGGGCCAGGTTGATGCTGCCACGGGGCGAAGCGCCGTAGCTGATGAGGCCTTTGAGCTTGGTGAGGCCGTACTGGTCGGGGTAGCGGGTGGCGAAGATGATGTCGGTGATGTAGTTCTCAATCTTCTCATCCATATACACTTCGCGCACCACGTTGCGGGCCTTGAGGATGTCCTCGGGCTTGAGAATGGGCTGCTGTTTGGTGAAGGTGCCGGTCATCTGCTGGTGCAGGATCTGGCGCTCCTCCTCCTTCTGGGGGTAGGATATGACCACCTTGAGCATGAAGCGGTCCACCTGTGCCTCGGGCAGAGGGTAGGTGCCTTCCTGCTCAATGGGGTTCTGGGTGGCCATGACGAGGAAGGGCTCCTCGAGTTTGTAGGTGTTCTCGCCGATGGTCACCTGGCGCTCCTGCATGGCTTCCAGCAGTGCGCTCTGCACCTTGGCGGGAGCACGGTTGATTTCATCGGCAAGGATGAAGTTGGAGAAGATGGGGCCTTTCTTCACGTTGAAGGTCTCGCTCTTCTGGCTATAGATCATGGTGCCGAGGAGGTCGGCGGGCAAAAGGTCGGGGGTGAACTGGATGCGGCTGAATTTGGCATCGATTGCGTTGGCAAGCGATGTGATAGTGAGGGTCTTAGCCAGGCCAGGGACGCCTTCCAGGAGGATGTGTCCGTTGCTCAGCAAGCCAATCATCAGGCTCTCGATCATGTGTTTTTGGCCTACGATGTTTTTGCGCAGTTCCATTGTGAGTGCGTCAACGAAAGCGCTCTCGCGAGAGATGCGTTCGTTCAGTTCTTGGATATTGACAAACTCTTCCATTTATAAGGTGTTTATTGTTTCAAATTAATATTTCTACCGGCTTTCGGCTTCTGCGTGCTTCCGCCCAAAGCAATATTCATAACGCAATCCTGTTTTTCTTATTGTGAAAAAATATTTTTTTTACATATTTTAAGAAAGGGGCTGTTGGCTTCCGTGGCGGAATTCGGCTCTCTGCTAATTCTTAATTTTAACATTCTTGTTGATTGAATTTAACATTTGCGCTTGGGTCGGCGATTTGTCTCGGTTTTTGCGGTAGCGGATTGCTTTTGGCTGTGCGACAGCGGTTTGTGTCTTATTTGAAATGCCGCTGCAGTCCAGTCCGGTTTCCGCTTCTGCGAGCGGGCCTTCAACGGGAGAAGAGCGAAGGAAGAGCGAAGGAAAGGCGAAGATGCTCTGGGAAATCTAAATTTTAACAATTTTGTGTTGTAAAATTAACATTTTGCGAAGCGCTGTTTCGACATCGGGATTTGAGGCGGAATCTGAAGCCGAAAAAAGCCTTTTCTGGGGCTCGAAAAACGGGGTTGTGGAAAACTTTTTAATTATTTTTCTATTTTATAATACACTAATTCGAAAAAAAATCGTATCTTTGCCTATCAATTAAAATGATAAAAATTAAATATCAAATTAAATATTAATAACTTATGAAAAGTAGAAAAGTACTTCTCGGCTTGATTGTTGGCTTTGCCATGTGTCTTGCAGGCACTGCAACAGCCCAAAAAGCAAACTTTCAGTCCAACAAACTTGTTGAAATCGGTCCCGACAACATCGGTGGTCGAGTCACCTCCCTCGTTGTTGTTCGCAGTAGCGAGTCCAACAACAGCACCTTGTATGCTGGCGCTGCCAACGGCGGTCTCTACACCCGCAGCGACGTAATGTCAGACTCATGGCGCTATCTTCCTTGCTTCGTGAATGGAAGCGAAGTCACTCTTCCTATCTCCAGCCTCGTGAAAGTTAACGACAGCATCCTCCTGGTGTCCACCGGTGAAGGCGTGTCCGTCGGCAAAATGGGCAGAACCTTCTCCCACCGCGGCCACGGCCTCTTCCTCTTCAACTTGAACACTGAGGAATTCAGCCAGGTTTCCAACACCGTTCCCGCCGCTAACAACGATGATTTCTGGGCTGTGAACGATGCAAAGGCCATCACCATGCAGGGCGTCACCTATCTTTTCGTGGCTACCAGCAACGGTCTGTATCGCTGGAACCTGAACACTGTCAACGATATCAACTCCCGCCCCACCCGCGTGTTCGAGGGCGCAGTTAGCAGTGTGGTTCTTTCCCATCAGTTCAACCGTGCTTTCTTCACCAGCGCCAACCGCGTGTTCAAGATCAGCGACATTATCAACGCTGCCGAACCCGTTGAGATCACCTCTTCTTGCGAAGGCTTCTTGGCACCCAATGTGTCCAAAGTGTTCCTGGCTCTTGCTCCCTCCGATGAGAGCTACCTCTACGCTATGGTTTGCTACACCCAGGGCCTCCAGGGCGTTTATCTGACCCGCAACACCAATTCTTGGAGCCTGATTTCTTCCTCCACCGTCACTCCTTTCTCCAGCGGTGTTGAGACCACCGTTGGTGGTGCGCCCAATGTCAAATACACTGCCAATTCTGTTGAGAACGGTGCCATCACCGTCAGCCCCAACGATCCTAACATGGTTGTCATCGGCGGCTCCGCAGTTTGGACTGGCAAGGGCTATGTTCCCGACGCTCCTTATCAGTGGTCTGCTTCCTCTATGAATGAGTACTCCCTGAATGCTGGCGACTACATGTCGTATGTCTATTCTTCCAATTCTTTTGTTCATTCCGGTATCAACGAGATTGTTGTCGACAGCCATTGGGACAGCGATAATTCCTGCCAGTACGAGGCTTACTACTTCCTTACTGATGGTGGTATCTACCTCAGCTGGAACAACAGACTTGTCAGCTATGATAACTTCAACCGTGGTTTGAACAATGTTGAAATCAACAACCTGGCAGTCTGCCCCGACGGTTCTATCATCAGCGGTGCTCGCCGCAATGCTTGCCCCTACATCGAGAGCCGTTCCGAGCACAATGGCGGCGCTAACGATTCTACTTGGTATGACGGTTCCGGCGCCAACACCAACCACATGGCCAACATCCTTTGGAAAGGCAATGGCGGTGGCGTTGCTGCTTCCCAGTTCACCCAGTACGCTCCTCTGAGCCGTCGCCCCATCTTCGTTTCCTCCAGCTACGGTTCCATCGGCCGCGCTTATGGCGACTACTCCAACTACAACAACACTCAGACCTGGACCAGCGAGCGCTTCTTCACCGCTGATATGATTGAGAACGGCCCCAGAGACAGCAAGATCGCTTTCTGGGAGACTGCCAACAACACCGCTTCCAACGAGTCCGTCTCCGTGCTTATCGACACCCTCAGCGTGATCCATCGCAATGGTGAGGTCATCCCCATCACTACCGGCATGCAGATCAAGGCTGGCGACTCCATCGTCTTCCTCGATCCTTCCCACTCCTACTATCCCTTCTGGCATGTCTTCGACCACAACTTCGTGGTTCGCGACGAAATGCGCCAGACCGTCCACACTCCTTATGTCAGCCGTCTGATGGCTGTCACCGTTGAGCAGGGCTTCCCCAACAACACCAATGTGTCCTTCACTTGGCTGCCCACCGATTTCCGCAAGGCTGTTGCTACTCCCGACGAGTCTTCCAACATCAATCCTGAAGAGCGCATCTGGAGCCATGTCTATGGCGTCAACAGCTCTCTCCATCCCGGCTACGCCATCAGCAATGTGGCTATCTCCAGAGATGGCGACTGCGCTTTCGTTGTTGTCGACAGCGCTAACACCAGCTTCATCGCTCGCGTACACGGATTCAATAGTGTTGACTACACCGCTACTATGTCTCAGATCCGCGACATGGTGAACTACAAGATCCGCACCCGCCTGACCACCACCGATACTATCATGGTCAACGACTCCAGCTATCTCTTCGGCCGCCACATCTCCAGCATCGCAGTTGATCCTCGCGATGGTAAGGATGCTATCGTTGTCACCTTCGACGGTTTCGAAAACGAAGCAGCCGACGTTCTCTACATCAACAGAGCTACTAGCGACAACTACATCATCGCCAACATCGCCCTCCCCGGCAATGTTCCCGCTTACAGCGCAATGGTTGAGAAGACCACCGGCGAAATCTATGTAGGTACCGAGAACGGTGTTTTCAAGACCGCTAGCGCCGCCGACCCCGTATGGCAGGTCTATGGCGATTTCAACGGTGTTGCCGTTACCTCCATCTACCAGGTTACCAACAACAACAAGATGATCCGCCACATCGGTCACGACGGTGTTGACGAGGTCGAATACATCTTCCCCAGCACCAAGTGGGCCAATGCTATGTACTTCGGCACCTATGGCCGCGGTATCTTCATGGACACCACCTATGTTGTTGACCACACCAACGAAATTGTCACCCCCGACGTTTATCTCGACATCCCCACTGTTAACGCTAACGGCGACAACAGCGTTCGTTTCTACCCCAACCCCGCTGTTGACAACGCTACCATGGAACTCACCATCGGCAAGGCTGGCAACGCCACCCTCGTTGTTTACGACCTCAATGGTAAAGTTGTTCGCAATGAGAACCTTGGCCGTCTCGCAGAAGGCTCCCACACCCGCAGCATCGACTGCCAGGGCCTCCAGCACGGCATGTACCTTGTGAATGTCCTCGTTGGCAACCAGAAGGCTACCGCTAAACTCATCGTCAAATAATTTTTGACCGATAATAAAAGGGGTACTGGCGCCTAAAAACTCAGTACCCCTTTTTATATATAATACTTTAATTTAAATGAACCGAGATGGCCGCCGCGCCTCCGGGCCCAGGCGACTCATCGCTAATCAAAGCATAATGGATAAGAATCTCGTTCAAGAACTCAAATGGCGTGGAATGATCCACGACATGATGCCCGGCACCGAGGAACAACTCACCAAAGAGGTTACCACCGCCTATGTCGGCATCGATCCTACCGCCGATTCTCTGCATATCGGCCACCTCGTCAGCATCATGCTCCTCAAACACCTGCAGACCGCAGGCCATAAACCCCTCGCACTCGTGGGCGGCGCCACCGGCATGATTGGCGATCCCTCTTTCAAGGCCCAGGAACGCAAGCTCCTCACCGTCGAAGAGGTCAACCACAATGTCGACTGCATCCGCAAGCAGCTCTCCAAGTTCCTCGATTTCGAAAGCCCCGTGAATGGCGCTGAAATCGTGAACAACTACGACTGGATGAAGGACTATCTTTTCCTCGACTTCATCCGCGATGTGGGCAAGCATATCACTGTGAACTATATGATGACCAAGGATTCCGTCAAGAAACGTATGGAAACCGGCATCAGCTTCACCGAGTTCAGCTATCAGCTGCTCCAGGGTTTTGACTTCCTTACCCTCTACCGCACCAAGGGCTGCCGTCTGCAGATGGGCGGTTCCGACCAGTGGGGCAACATCACCACCGGCACCGAACTTATCCGCCGTATGGAAGGCGGCGAGGCTTTCGCACTCACCTGCCCCCTTATCACCAAGGCCGATGGCACCAAGTTCGGCAAGACCGAGGGCGGCAACGTCTGGCTCGACCCCGAGAAGACCAGCCCCTACAAGTTCTACCAGTTCTGGCTCAACTGCTCCGATGTGGATACCGCCAAGTATATCCGCATTTTCACCATGATGGGCAAGGAGGAAATCGAGGAACTCGAACGCCAGCACGCCGAGGCGCCCGAGCGTCGTATCCTCCAGCGTGCGCTGGCCAAGGATATCACCTGCCGCGTCCACTCTGAGAAGGACTACGAGGTGGCAGTGTCTGCTTCCGAGCTCCTTTTCGGCAAGGGTACCACCGAGCAGCTCAATGCTCTCGACCGTGCCACCATGCTCTCCGTCTTTGAGGGCGTTCCCCAGTTCACGGTCAGCCGCAGCCGCCTGGAAGAAGGCGCCAGCCTTATCGACCTGGCTGCCGAGGTGGGCATGTTTGCCTCCAAGGGCGAAATTCGCCGTGAGCTGAAGCAGAATTCTATTTCTGTGAACAAGGCCAAGGTGGGTGAGGATTGCACCCTCAAGACCTCCGATATCCTTTCTTGCGGCTCCATCCTGGTGCAGAAAGGCAAGAAGAACTACTATATCCTCAACGTCGAATAGTATTCTTGTTTCATATATCAAAGCCGCCCAGCTATCTGCCGGGCGGCTTTGTTTTATTGTGGAGTTAATGAAGTTTAGTGAAGTTGATGAAGTTGAAGGAGTTTGGGAAAGTTGAAGGAGTTAATGGAGTTGGATGTGTGGGGAATAAAAAAGGGAAGGCGAGCGGCCTTCCCTAGTATGCTTGGAATATGAATGGCTATTTCTCGTCGATAGCTTCAATCATTTTGCCGTTGGTCTCGAATGAGAGGGTCTTGACGTCGCACTCTTTCTTCCAGAAGAGGAAGCCTTTGAGGCGGACGATGCGAGCCTGATAGGTCATCTTGCCTTTGAGGTTGCGGATATAGACGTTGCTGATTTTGTGTTTGGGATATTGTGCGGCAACGGTGTCCTTGATGGCATGGGGGGTGTATTTGTCCTCAATGTAGTAGCGGGTCTCGGAGGTTTTGGCGGTGAAGCGGATAGCCTGTTTGTCGCCGTCGGAAGTGAAGAAGGTGGCCATGTAGGCGCTGCTGTCTACGGTCATGGTCCAGCTTACATTCTGTGCTTCGCGAGCCTGGTTCTGGAAGTCTTTTACATAGCGTACAGGTACGTCAGATTCTTTGACGGATTTCTCTTTCTGTGCAAATACAACAGTCTGACCTAAAAGGATAATGACTGCAAGAGCAAGTATCTTTTTCATATTAAGTATTTTATGTTGTTATTACAATTTTTATTTATCTTACAAAGATACGAATTATTTTTTATAATTCAATTTTTTTTCTTTCCGAAATGATGTTTTCAGCATTTCGCCATTTCCTGAAATAGTTCAATATACTGTTCCATGTGTTTGGAATAGTTGAATGAGGTGGCGTATGTTTGCTCTTCTTCTGCGTCTTTGGCGCTGAACTGGGCAAGGCCGTTGGCAATGGTGTCGGCCATGTGTTTTGCCTCGAAATCGGGAAAGTAGAATGCGTGGTTGCCGCCAATCTCTGGCAGGCTGGTGAGGGTGGATAAGAAAACCGGCTTGCCCCATTGCATGGCCTCTATTGCCGGCAGGCCGAAGCCCTCGCAAGTGGAGGGGAACACCAGCCCCTGGCCGTGGGCGTAGAGCCAACGGCGCTCCTCGTCGCTCACAATGCCCAGCATCTTCACGTTTTGTGGCAGCTGTGTGCGCAGCTGCTGGGCATAGGGGTCGCTGTCGTTGCCGGCTATCACCAGCGTCAGCTCGGGCAGCAGCCGCATTGTCTCCATCAGAGTGTGCTGGTTCTTCTTGGCTTTCACCACACCTATGTTGAGCAGAAATCGCTCCCCCTCGTCTATTCCGGCGGGTTTCTGCTGCCGGCCTTGAGTCAGATTTTCAACTCCGTTGTAGATGACCCTGGTGTTTTTGTCCCCCAACTTGAGGTTGGCTAAAGCCTCGTCCTGGGCGAAATGCGAGATGAAGCAGATGTCTGCCGCATGGTCGCATTCCTTCTGCAGTCGGCGGAGATAGCGCTTCTGCTTGGCCGGGGCCTTTTCGTGGAGAAAGTTGAGGTCGTGGATGGTCAGCACTCGGCGGGTGCGAGTGTCGGCAGGCCGGAAAGGCGAAAGCTGGTGGATGCTGTGCCAGATATCGTAGTGCGGCATCAGCCAGGGAAGGTGGCGGTAAAGGTCCAGGGCTGGTAGATACTTGACATCGTTGCCGAAAGCGCCCATGTGGTTCCGGGGCACCATCAGCGTGATGTCGAACATCCGCAGCTCGTGAGCATGGGCGGCGTACCAGCGGGCGTAGTTCCCGGCAATCTGGCCCAGGCCGCAGTACGGATGCCTGAGGATGCTAAGGTCTACCAGCAGTTTCTTTGTCATTGCTTCTCAGGGAAATGTGTCTTCATCAGATGCTCCATCACACGGCGGCCGTCGTGAATCACCTGCATCGACCAGTACAGCTTCAGCGTGGTCTGCTCCTCCTCGGTCAACTGCCAATGAATGTTCTTATCGGCGCGCATCTTCTCGGTGAGGTAGAACAGCGAGAGGGCGGCACAGACCGAGATGTTAAAACTCTCGGTGAAGCCGTACATGGGCACCTTCACATAGCCGTCGGCATGGTCAATGGCCTCCTGCGTCAGTCCGGTCAGCTCTGTACCGAAAACCAGCGCAGTGGGCTGGTTGATGTCCAGGTCGGTAATCATCGTGTCGTTCTCATGCGGCAGTGTGGCAATAATCTTGTAGCCCTTTGCTCGCAACTCGTCGTAAGTCTGCAAGATGTTGGGATGCTTGTAGTAGTCCACCCATTTGTCAGATCCCATCGACACATCGCTGTTGGGGGCATACTTGTTCTTATCCTCTATCACATGCACATCCTGCACGCCAAAGCAGTCGCAACTGCGCAGCACGGCGCTGGCATTGTGCGACTGGAAAATATCCTCCAGCACCACGCAGATATGGCGGGTGCGGTTCTGCACAAGGCGGTCGAACAGCTGGCGCTTATTCTCGCTATATAATTCGGTGGCAGCCTCGTAGAGACGTTGTTTCTCTTCCAGCGAAAACTGCGTGAAGATGTTTTTGTTTGAATCCTTTATTTCGGGCATGACTTTGATAATTAATAATTGATGATATTAATAATTATTGTGTGGATGAAGTCTATAAAGTGGCTGGGTCGCCAAAACTTCCTCAATTTCTTAGTTCCTTTGTTAGCTCGCGTAGCGTGGCATATTTCATAAAAGTGTAGTGGGCGTTCATCTTGCACACCACATAGCCGGCATATCCGTCCAGGAAGCCGAGTCGAATCACATAGTCGCGCAAGAAAGTCCATGCTGTCCGTGCCACCAGTGCCGCTGCCGAGCATCGCTTGCCTTTGGCCAGGGCCTCTTGTGCGCCCAGGGTGTAGTACTTGGGCTGGCGTGCGGCCAGTTCGTCTATACTATAATATGAATAATGCAGCAGTTCGCCTTTCAGTGTGGTGATGCGGGGTGCCGACACAAACTCAATGGTCTCGTGAATCGAGCCGGCCCAGCTTGCTTTGCCTCGTGGCCAGATGCGCACCTTGGCGTCCGGGTACCAGCCGCAGTGCCTAATCCAGCTGCCGCAGAAATTGGTCAGCCGCTTCAGGCGGAAAGCCTGGTCTTGCGGCGTGAGCTGTTTCAGCTCCTTCACCTCGGCCTGCAGGGCGGGGGAGAGGGCCTCGTCGGCATCGATTGACAGCACCCAGTCGCCCGAGGCCAGGGTCTCGGCATAATTCTTCTGGCCGGAGAAACCGGCCCAGTCGTGGTGCTGAAAAATGGCCCCTTTTTCTTTGCAAATCTGCTCAGTCTGGTCGCAAGAACCCGAATCCACGACCACAATTTCGTCAGCCACGCCTGTCAGCGAATCAATGCAACGGCCAATGTTGCGCTCCTCGTTTTGCGTTATTATTACGGCAGATAGCTTATACATAGCAGATTCGTTGTAATATTAATAATGTTTAATTTTTGATTTCAAAATGCAAAGATACGATTTTTTTTTGTATTTTTGCATTTTCAAAATTGAGATTATGTCAATGGTTATTGGCTTCGAAGCTAAAAGAGCTTTTAAAAATAATACTGGTCTGGGCAATTATAGCCGTATGCTTATCTGCGGATTGGCAGGTGAGCACAACGATGTGCGCTCATTTCTCTACTCCCCCGACATGGATGGCGAGTACCGACGTTATTTTACTGGCTATGCTAATATCTCAACCCGTATGCCCTCCGGCATCGACCGCCTCGTGCCCAATCTCTGGCGATCCTTCGGTGTGTCAATGCATCTGAAAGGCGACAAGGTGGACATCTTCCATGGCCTCAGTCACGAGTTGCCCCACCGCATCCCGCGCTCCATCAAAAAGGTCGTCACCATGCACGACCTCATTGTGTGGCGCTATCCGCAGTATTATTCTTTCTTCGACCGCGTTATCCACCGCATCAAGCAGCGCCACTCCTGCAAGAATGCCGACGTGGTGGTGGCCATCAGCGAGCAGACCAAGTCCGACTTGGTGAAGATGATGCGCATCCCCGAATCCAAGATCCGCGTCATCTACCAGTCGTGCGACCCCCAGTTCTGGCAGCCTGTCAGCCAAGACGATATCGCCGAGGCTCGCAAGACCTACCAGCTGCCCGAGAAATACATCGTCTGCGTAGGCACCATTGAGGAACGCAAGAACCAGGTCAACCTCATCAAAGCAATGTCTCAGCTTCCCGCCGATGTCCATCTAGTCATCGTTGGCCGCCCCCACGGCAAATACATCAGCAATGTGCATGCCGAAATCCGCAAGCAGGGCCTCAAAGACCGTGTGCATATCGTCTCCAACGCCGCCTTCGAAGACTTTCCCGCCCTCTATGCTGGTTCCATCTGCTCGGCTTATGTTTCTAGATTCGAAGGGTTCGGCATCCCCATCCTCGAGTCCATGTGCTGCGATACCCCTGTTGTTACCTCCAACGTTAGCTCCATGCCCGAGGCCGGTGGCAATGCGGCACTCTATGCCAGTCCCGACAATATTGCCGAGATTGCCAAGCAACTCAACAGCATCGTGCAGAATCCTCAGCTGCGTGCCGAACTCGTTGAGAAAGGCCGTGCGCAGCGCGAGAAATTCGCCCAGAAGAAAATCATCAGCGATTTCTACAACCTCTACCGCTCCCTCCTGCCCGAAGAAGACGAATAGCCCCGGACGATTGGCACACACACCTAATTCCACGTTAGGTTATTGATCTGCGGATCGAAAACCTGCGGCAGCGGAACATGCATCTGCCGCTCATTGCCATTCTGCCTTCGCCAAGGCATTAGTGATAAAAGGTCGTTCATTTCAATAGTGGGGAGTTCTATAAATTAAAAAACTGTTAATCATTTTGTTCATGTCAATATTTTTTCATATCTTTGCAAAATAATTGAAGAGTCTTGATATGGCATACAAAAAATCATCTGAAACAGGCATGTTCGACCAAGAATTTACCCCCTATCAAAAATACAGATAAAATGATGCCTATATAAAGAAAAATGTGTAACTTTGCAGCCGAAATCACTCCTCGAAACCTATTCGATAAATGAGGCTGTAAAAGAAGTTAAATAACCTAAAAGAGGAACAAAGGGTTAGCTCCTCTTCGGTCGCTGGCCATAGCACTATGACATCTTTAGGTCAAAAAATGAATTTATAGAACCCGCCTAAAAAGAATGGCCGATGGAACATTGTCCGAGAATGATACAGAGGATATTTGATATGAACATAAAAAAACATTTTCTGCTTTTGTTGTGTGGCTGGATATCATTTCACAGCTGCATCACATTAGATATTCGTCGGGATTGGGATACTTCATCTGATAGGAGGAAAGCTTCCCAATATACAGACCATATCCCTGTGACTGCACAGGAAATAAAAGAATGTTTAATAACAGACACCGCACATTACAAAGTTGTTCTGATATATGGATTGGCTTGCCCCAATTGTTCAGATATGTTTAAAAAATATTACTCCAGTAGATGGTTCGAAACAGATACGTCTAATATACGTTGGTATTTTGTCCAAAACAGTTGTAGTGGATTAGATAAAACAAAACTCTTTCTTGCAAACCACGGAATAACCGGGGTCGCTATGTACTATCTACGAGATGACAATCCCTTATTTGTATCGAGTCGTAAGAATGAATCGCAATTTGACAATCTTACTCGTTACATAACGGGCAACTCGGTTGTATCGGTCGGAGGCATCCCATTTTGCTTTATTGTAAACAAGCATGGATCTGTGAAAATGAAGTATCAAGAAACACCAAACGGTACCTTCTATCTTACCCCAATGCAAGTGGAGGATATCACTTTACCAATGACCGAATTGGATTTCAAAACAGCAGATACTATTCGCTGGAACGGGAACAAGCTTAAGCAATGCACACCACATAGTTGCAACTGAATCTACAAAGCATTTTCTATTTTACTGACAACTTTTCGTCACGGCAGGCACACATCGCGCCTGCCGTGGCTCTCTTTTTATGGTCTTGCTGGCGACTCGATGCATAATATGAATTTTTCCTTGATTCTAATTCCGGCCCTCGGGCCTATTGTTTCATTTAAATTTTCAGTATTATGTACAAGTACAAGCAAGATTTGGCTATGGCCTATTTCCCCGACTGTAGCAAAGCCACCGCGAGTAACGTTACGGAAGTCGAGAGCAATGCCAAGCCGGCTTGAGCATTGCCGAGACGAAATAACGTCATCGAAGATAAGCTCCTTGCCCGCGAGACCCACAGCAACAAACCCCTTATGGCCAAACTCCTTGCCGCCAAGTACGTCAAGACCCGCAAGCAACTCAACCCCCTACAAGTGAAGATAATCTTCAAGCACCTTGGAGAACCCTAAAGCGAGGGGCTTACCCAGCCCCTTGCTTCCTGTGTGTGTCACGA
>JAZLLD010000042.1:0-48334 GCA_045597945.1 Bacteroidales bacterium | reverse complement strand
CCTTAGTTATTCTATTATATATAGGATAAATATAGTATAAATAAGGTATAAATATAGGATAAGGAACGGGGGAAGGGCGGGGCTAGGGGGTGGCTGCGGGGCGGAAAAACAGCTGTAATTGGTTTTGAAGAAATGTTTTGGATTGCTTTGAGGCTGGCCCAACGGCGATTGGGCGCGATTGGGTGAACCCGGTGCATCTGTTTTCGGGCCGGCCTTTATTTTGTCTTGTGTGGTGCAAGATGAAGTTGGACGTAAAACCGCCATGGTTGGCGGCCGGCTAGGTGCGCTATTCTGCTTTGGGGCTGACGAAGGTGAGGGCGTGGGGGAGGTTCTTGATGTGGAAATGAGTGCCTTGGATGAGTTCGCCGTCGACTGATAGCCAGAAGGGTTGCGTGCTGCTGAGGTCGATGCTCTCGGCCCGGGTCTGGAGGATGTAGCGCTGGGCGGCAGGATGGGTGAGGTGGGTGCCCTTGGTGTAGGACCCGATGAGTCGGGCGAGGGTGAGAACCGACATGGTGCGGAAAAGGCCTACGTCGATGATTCCGTCGTCGTTTTTGGCATGCGGGGCGCAGCAGTAGTTGCCGCCGTAGAAGCGTCCGTTGGCCATGGAGCAGAGTAGCATGGGGCCGTCGAAAAAGGGCTGGCCGTTGACTTCCATGGTGATATGGTTGCGCATGCCGTTGAAGAGACCGAGGACGATACCCGTGGTGTAGGCGTTGCTGCCGCCGATGATGGGGTAGCGCCGCACTACTTCCATGTGCCGCACCACTTGTGCGTCGAATCCGAAGTTGCAGACATTGATTGAGTAGCGTGCCGATGGGGTGTCGCCGGTCACCTCCATTACGTCCACGGGCACGGGGGTGCCATGGATGAGGCGGTCGAGGGAGTTGAAGTTGTGGTGGGTTCCGTAATATTTGATGAAATCGTTGCCGCTGCCGTTGGCGTACACTGTGATTTGCGCTTGTGGGAATCCGACCACACCGGTTGCAACCTCGTTCAGCGTACCGTCGCCGCCGCAGGCGTAGAATCGCACGGGGTCGGAGGGGTTGGCTGTGCAGTAGTGGCGGACCCACTGCGTGGCTTCGCCGGGGGCAGAGGTGACGTGGATTTGGTAGTTGAAATCGGTGTTTGCGGATGCGTAGGACTCCACCATCTGGGTGATGGCGGCGGTGGAATCGTGGCGGCCCGCATGGGGATTTATCACAAAGATATGCTTCATAATCGGCGCAAAATAGAGTGCAAAATTACTAATAATTATTAATATGTAAGAAAAAAAGTAACTTATTTAAGAAAAAAGTTGTAATTTTGCATTTTTAAATGACTGTGTTAAATGCCGGAGCGTTGGCCCGCTATTAGGTGCGGGACTGATGGTTTGCCATTGACACTGAACACTTAACATTTGACACTTAACGATTGAATTATGGACAAGATTCGCAATTTCTGCATCATAGCACATATCGACCACGGCAAAAGCACTTTGGCCGACCGCCTTTTGGAATATACCAAGACCGTCTCGCAGCGCGAGATGCAGGACCAACTTTTGGACGATATGGATCTTGAAAAGGAGCGCGGCATTACGATTAAGAGCCATGCTATCCAGATGAACTATAAGTATGAGGGGCAGGGCGATAATGCCGGTAAGGATTTTGTGCTGAACCTGATTGACACTCCGGGCCATGTGGACTTCAGCTACGAGGTGTCGCGCTCGATTGCCGCTTGTGAGGGTGCGCTGCTGGTGGTGGATGCTACGCAGGGTATACAGGCCCAGACTATCTCGAACCTCTACCTGGCATTGGAGAACGATTTGGAGATTATTCCCGTGATGAATAAGATTGACCTGGACAGCGCTATGCCCGAGGAGGTTGCCGATGAGATTATCGACTTGTTGGGTTGCGCGCGTGAGGATATCCTCTCGTGCAGTGCCAAGACCGGCTTGGGTGTGCCTGAAATCCTCCAGGCTATCGTGGACCGCGTGCCGGCGCCCAAGGGTGACCCCGCCGCTCCGCTTCAGGCTTTGGTATTCGACTCTGTGTTCAATCCTTTCCGTGGCATTATCAGCTATTTCCGCATCATGAACGGTACGATTAAGACCAACGACTGGGTGAAGTTTGTGAGTACCGAGAAGGATTATCATGCCGATGAGATTGGTGTGCTGAAGCTGAACATGGAACCCCGCAAGGAGCTGCGTGCCGGCGATGTGGGTTATATCATCAGCGGAATCAAGACTTCGAAGGAGGTGCGTGTGGGCGACACTATCACCCATGTGCAGGCACCGTGCGACAAGGCTATTGAGGGTTTTGAGGCAGTCAAGCCTATGGTCTTTGCGGGTGTTTACCCGGTGGATACTGATGACTATGAGGAGTTGCGTGCTTCGCTGGAGAAATTGCAGCTCAATGATGCCTCGCTGACTTTCGAACCCGAGAGTTCGTTGGCGCTGGGCTTTGGTTTCCGCTGCGGATTCCTCGGCCTGCTCCACATGGAGATTGTGCAGGAGCGTTTGGAACGCGAGTTTAATATGGATGTCATTACCACGGTGCCCAATGTACAGTACAAGGTGCGCTTGACTAACGGTGAGGAGAAGGATGTTTACAACCCCTCCGGTATGCCCGAGCCGAACAATATCGCCGAGGTCTTTGAGCCATATATCCATGCTCAGATTATCACTAAGGCCGATTTCATTGGCCCGGTTATCAAATTGTGCATGGATAAGCGCGGTATTTTGAAGAATCAGAATTATCTGACTACCGACCGCATTGAGATTACGTTTGATTTGCCGCTGGGCGAGGTGGTCTTTGATTTCTACGACAAACTGAAGAGTATCTCTAAGGGCTATGCCTCATTTGACTACTATGTCAATGGGTTCCAGCCTTCAAAGCTTGTGAAGCTGGAGATTCTGCTCAATGGCGACCCTGTGGATGCGCTCTCGACGCTGACTTATGTCGACAATGCCTATCCTATTGGCCGCCGTATGTGCGAGAAACTGAAGGACTTGATACCTCGTCAGCAGTTCGATGTGGCCATCCAGGCGGCTATCGGTAGCAAGATTATTGCTCGCGAGACGGTTCGTCAGGTTCGTAAGGATGTGACTGCCAAGTGCTACGGTGGCGATATCACCCGTAAGCGCAAGCTGCTCGAAAAGCAGAAAGAGGGTAAGAAACGTATGCGCCAGGTGGGCAATGTGGAAGTGCCGCAGAGCGCATTCCTGGCAGTACTGAAACTTGACTAAAATATAATTATACAATAGAGGATGGTGGCTATGGATGCTCATGTCCTCTTAATAACAAAACGATAAAAACATGAATTACTGGATATTTGTAATCGTAATTGTGCTTGCCGTGTTGGCAGCCGTGGCCATCACCGGCTATATCTATTATCTGCTTACCAAGCGTTTCTTCGACAATCAGCAGAAACTGCAGATGCTGCAGATGCGTATTGACGAACATCGCGAAGCCGTGAAACTCATCACCCCTATCCGCCTGCAAGCATACGAGCGCATGGCATTGTATTTGGAACGTATCAGTCCCGACAGCCTGGTGCTTCGTTGCTACCAGCCCGGCATGGATGCTAAAACACTGCAAGGCGTGATGACCAAGGCAATTAGAGACGAATGGGAACACAATCTCAGTCAGCAGGTTTATGTGTCGAGTGAGGCTTGGAAGCGCATCCGCGACGCTAAGGATGAGATGACCGGCGTTATCAACTCTGCCGCCATCACCATCCCCACCGATGCCGACCCCACCCGCCTGGCCACTGCCATCTTCTCCACCGCCGCAGCTCAGCACCCCACTTCTGCCGCTTTGGAATTCTTGAAGAAAGAGATGCACGAGCTGTAGTAAATTCTAGGCTGGAGCCTTTTACGTAATGCTCATATTCTTTGTCATGTGCTTGACGCAGATGCAATGGATATGAGCATTAATTTGTGAATTGCAACCTCACCGCAGTGGCTTGGCAAGAAGGCTTGAATTGCCAATAAAAAAATCGCCACATTGTTATTTGCGGGACGTGTCGCAGTATTGCGAAATTGCAGTTTATTATTGCAAAAATCTTTGAGATGGAGATTGCCTTTTCATCACGTTGCCGCCCTTGCATGAAAAAAAACTCGCCCAAAAAAAGAAATGCAAGTATAGGTATACTAAATATTGCCCGTGACATCAGAACATCGTGTTCAAAAGGCATCCCGGATAAGTGCCAATAAAGAATTATTAAGAAAAAGAAAAAGCCGTTTGACGTGGTAGATGGATTTTGTAGGTGTCTGATATATGGGCGGTTGTGAGTTTTGTTTTGTCAATTGGATTTTTTTTTGTATCTTTGCAGAATTATTATGAAGAAATTTATCAATTATATTATATGCATTTTAATGGTGGTGATGTCGGTCAATGTTATGGCTCAAGACCGCCCCAATGCCAAGCAAACGAAGACTAAACCCAAGGTTTCCACTACCAACAAAGGAAGCCAGATTAAATACAACAAGCTCGTTAAAACCAAAGACCCCGGTGACGAATATTCGGGTGTCCGGACCGATAATTTCGGCCAGAAGAAACCTAAGAAAAAAGTCGAGTTTGACACCGTAGATGTGGCTGATGATATCGAGTCAAAGACCCCGTCTATCCCCGACAATTTCTATTTTGATGAGAATCCTCAGGATCGCGACAACCGCGAGAATGCCTTCTTTGATCGTTCGGTCACCAAAGATCGTCCTGGTCTCAAAGAGCGCCCCAACACCAAGGAGCGTCCGGGACGTCCGGAAGAGGACGAGGACGAGAACACCGGCCTAGTAATGGGTCTTCCCAAATATGCTTATCCTGAGCAAGATGACCCCGGTGCAGAGAGTGAGGACGAAATCCTTTTCGCCGGCGATTCTGCTTTGGTTCACTCCATGAAGTACGACATCTCGACCATGTCGCCTGTGCAGATTACCCTCGTCAATCCATCTCAGGGCAAAAATTTTGCCTATCCCACTCCTGCTAGAGCTATCCCCACCTCCCATTTTGGCCCGCGTCGTCGTCGTTTCCACTACGGCCTTGACTTGGCATTACCCACTGGCGAACCCATCTATGCCGTATTCGACGGTGTCGTTCGTTTCTCCAAATACAACAGTTCTTACGGCCACCTCGTGGTCATCCGCCACGACAATGGTCTCGAGACCTACTATGCCCACCTTTCCAAACGTCATGTCACTCCGGGCATGCGTGTGAAGGCTGGCGAACTTATTGGTCTTTGCGGTAATACAGGCCGTTCCCGTGGTTCTCACCTCCATTTCGAAATCCGATATAAGGGCAATGCCATGAATCCCGAGAACGTCATCGACTGCTCTACTCGCGACCTCATCTCACCCACCATCACCCTTACCAGCAGTTCCTTCCGCAAGGTGGCCAAACCCGGTGCCACCAATGCCAGCGCGGCCTCAGGTTCCCGCGGCTCCAATGCTGGTAACTATAGCGGCGATGGTAAATATTATAAGGTACGTACGGGCGACACCCTCAGCCGTATCGCCAAGCGCAATGGTACCACCATCAGCAAACTATGCAAACTCAACGGATTGAAGGAAACCTCCGTCATCCGTCCTGGCCAGAAACTTAGACTTCGCTAATATGCGTCTTGATATACTTACACTTTTTCCGAACATGATGTCGATGTTCTTCGAAGAGTCAATTTTGAAAAGGGCTCAGAAGAAAGAAATCGTAGAAGTTGTGTTCCATGATTTGCACGACTATTCTCTCACCCGTTATGGCAGTGTTGACGACTATCCCTATGGCGGCGGTGCCGGTATGGTCATGGCTGTTGAACCTTTGGCCAACTGCATCGAAAAGTTGCAGAGCGAACGCCATTACGACGAAGTCATCTACACCGCTCCTGATGGTGAGATGCTTTCTCAGCCCATGGCCAACACGCTCTCGCTCAAGCAGAATCTCATGATTCTCTGTGGCCATTACAAAGGTGTTGACGAGCGCATCCGTGAGCATTTCGTGACCAAGGAAATATCCATTGGCGACTATGTGCTGACTGGGGGCGAATTGGCTGCCGCCGTTATTGCCGATACTGTTGTGCGGCTGATTCCTGGTGTGATTGGCGACGAGCAGTCTGCCCTTGGCGACTCGTTTCAAGATGGATTAGTGGCTCCGCCAGAATACACCCGTCCGCCAGAATTTCGTGGATGGAAAGTGCCTGATGTGCTCCTTAGCGGCAACCATGCCAAGATTGAGCAGTGGCGTTTTGAACAAGCCGTTCAGCGCACCAAAGAGCGCCGCCCAGAACTTCTCAAGAATAAATAATTATTGAAACAATATTATAATTCCTATGACCGAATTTGAAAAATATGCTACTCGGCACTGCGGCATCAGCAGTACCACCTATGCCAAGTTCACCTCCGCTATCAACAATTCGCTCACGCCCTATATTACCGAGGAGCGCCAGCTGAATGTGGCCCAGATGGATGTGTTCAGCCGTCTGATGATGGACCGTATCATCTTCCTTGGCACAGCCATCGACGACTATACTGCCAACGTGGTCCAGGCACAGCTCCTCTTCCTTGAAATGGAAGATAGCAGCAAGGACATCCAGATCTATATCAACTCTCCGGGAGGTTCTGTCTATGCTGGTCTCGGCATCTACGACACCATGCAGTACATCAAGCCCGCTGTTGGCACACTCTGCACCGGATTGGCCGCCTCTATGGCCAGTGTCCTCCTTTGTGCAGGCGAGAAAGGTATGCGTAGTGCCCTTCCTCACAGCCGTGTGATGATTCACCAGCCTATGGGCGGTGCCGAAGGTCAGGCTAGCGATATGGAAATCACTTGCCGTGAGATTCAGAAACTTAAAAAAGAACTTTACGACATCATTGCCAACCACAGTGGTCAGCCTTTCGACAAAGTCTATGCCGACAGCGACCGCGACCATTGGTTCACTGCCATCGAGGCAAAGGAGTACGGCATGATTGACGAAGTCATTGGCCATAAATAACCAACAACAAGAACTCAGGATGTAGGGCTTTCCTCCAAAGCTCTACATTCTTTATGTCTACAATTATGAAAGTCAAGATTATCAACAAGTCGCACCATTCTCTTCCTAAGTACGAAACCTCTCAGTCCGCAGGTCTCGACCTCAGGGCCTACCTTCCCGCAGGCCCCGTCACCCTGCAGCCCTTGGAACGTGGCTTGGTGAAAACCGGTCTCTTCATTGAACTTCCTGTCGGATTCGAAGCCCAGGTGCGTCCGCGCAGCGGCCTGGCCCTGAAAAAGGGCATTACCGTGCTCAATTCCCCTGGCACCATCGATGCTGACTACCGTGGCGAAATCTGCGTCATACTTATCAACCTCTCCAACGAACCTTTCGTAATCAATGATGGCGAGCGCATCGCTCAGATGGTAGTGGCTCGCCACGAACAAGCCGAACTTGTCGAAGTGGAAGAACTCACCTCTACCGATCGTGGCGCTGGCGGATTCGGCCATACTGGTATGTGATTCTTGTATGAAAAAAATTGCTCTGGCATTCGCCTTGTTCCTGCTGTTGGTCTGTCCTATCCATGTTCAGGCTCAGTGCAATACGTCCTATCGTCAGGCCATCATCCTTGGGGCTGACCGCCTTCACGAGTATGCTGATTCCCTCCATAATAAGACCCTCGCTGTGGTTGCCAACCAAGCCTCCATCGTGGGTGGTCGCCATCTAGTCGACAGTCTGCTGTCCATGGGTGTTTCGGTTAAATACATCATGTGTCCAGAACATGGCTTCCGAGGCGACAACGAGGCAGGTGCTAAGGTCAAAGATGGTGTCGACACCAAGACAGGCATTCCCATCATCTCGCTCTACGGCAACAACAAGAAACCCAGGCCAGAACAGTTGGATGGCGTAGATGTGGTCATTTTTGACCTCCAAGATGTCGGTTGCAGATTCTATACCTATATATCTACTCTCCATTATGTTATGGAATATTGTGCCGAGCAATCAGTACCAATGCTTCTGCTCGACCGTCCCAACCCCAATGCCGGTTATGTTGATGGGCCTGTTCTCGAAGCCAAGTACCAGTCTTTCGTTGGCATGCATCCCGGTGTGCCGGTCGTCTATGGCATGACCATTGGCGAATATGCCCTTATGATCAATGGCCAAGGGTGGCTTAAAGATGGAGTCGAATGTCCGCTGACTGTTGTGCCCTTGGTAAACTACACCCACGACAGCACCTACAATCTCCCCGTCGCACCTTCGCCCAACCTCCGCTCTCCACAGGCTATCGCCCTTTATCCCAGTCTCTGCCTCTTTGAGGGCACAAACGTGAGTGTCGGACGTGGCACCAGCACCCCCTTCGAAATCATTGGTCGTCCCAGCTACCGCTTCCGCGATTTCTCCTTTGTTCCTCGCCCAATCCCCGGTGTGAGCGACAATCCGCCCCATCGTGGCAAACGATGTTATGGCAAGAGCCTTGCCGGTGTGCAGCCCTGCAAGTGCTTCGACCTCACCTACATCCTAGAGATGTACAACAACAGCGACACCAGCACCTTCTTCCTTAAGAACAACTTCTTCGACAAGCTCGCGGGCACGGCTCTTCTTCGGCAACAAATCCAGTGCCATGTCTCCGAATCCCAAATCCGTGCCAGCTGGCAGCCTGGGCTGGCAAAGTTCCTCTCCGTCCGGCAGAAATATCTAATCTACGATTAACCACAACGGCCTCAAAATAAACTTTTTTTCTTCAATCCAAAAAAAATGTGTAATTTAGCATGTTGATTATGTGCATTGTCGGGAAATAAATTCCGATGCAATACACTAATAACAACTATTTTACGTTATTGAGTAAAAAAATAATATATATATGAAAATGATAAAAAAAGGTTTCGCACTACTCATTGTAGCTATGCTTTTCGCTGGCACCGCCATGGCCCAGAACAGTATCGCTACCACTGCCGACCAACAATTTGCCAACAAACAGTTCCGCTTGGCCCTCGAAAGCTATCAAAAAGCCTACGACCGTGTCAGCGGCAACAAGGCTGAGAAAAACCGCATCTATTTCCAGATCGGTGAATGTTACCGCCTCATGTACAACTACCCCAAGGCCGAGCACACTTACCTCCGCCTCATCCAGGCCGGTTACTACACCGTTGAGCCCAAAATCTACTACTATATGGCCGAAATGTGCCGCTTCAACAGCAAGTTTGACGAAGCCGACAAATACTACGACAAGTTTCTCGAACTCGTCCCCGGCGATCGACTTTGCCTTTCGCGCAAGAAATCGCTCATCGATGTCTCTCGCTGGGCAGCCGAGCGCAGTCGCCACGTCATTACCAAGCTGACCGACTGGAGCTCTGAATATAACGATTGGGCACTCCGTTTTGTTGGCGACGACACCAACACCCTTGTCTTCACTACCTCACGCTACGGCGAAGGCGACGACCCTGATGTCGATGTCTGGACAGGTCAGAATTATTCTGCCTTCTATACCGTCTTCCGCGATCGCAACGGCAACTGGACCAATGTGCCGGTCTCGTTTGACAACACTGAGAAAATCAACACCTACAGCAATGAAGGTGAAGCTTGCTTCTCGCCTGACGGCAATACCATCTATTTCACTCGTTGCGAAATCTACGAGCAAGAAACCCATGGTTGCGCCATCTTCACTTCTACTAAGGCCCAGGCTCCCGATAAGAAAAAGAAAAGCGCTAAGAAGTCCACTACCAAGAAGACTCCCACTACCAAAAAAGGCAGCAAGGACGAGGCCACCGAAGATAAGACAGAACAACTCGAACCCGGCGAATGGGCTACCCCGGTCCGTATCAACCTCGGCGACACCAACTACAACTACCTCTATCCCGCCATCTCCAGTGACGGTCTCACCCTCTACTTCAGTTCCGATATGCCCGGTGGCGAAGGCGACTACGACCTCTGGAAATCCACCCGCGCCTCCCTCGCCGATGACTTTGGCAAACCCGTCAACATGGGCTCTATCGTCAACACCCCTGGTCGCGAAGCCTTCCCTGTCCTGCGCGGCGACTCCGTCATGTACTTCTCATCTAACGGCCTCCCCGGCATCGGCGGCTACGATATCTTCCGCACCAAAATCGGAAAGCGTGTCTGCTCCCGTCCCGAGAACCTCGGCGTGCCCATTAACTCCTCCTACGACGAAATGTCCATCATCTACTACCCCGAGACCGAGAACAGTACCATGATGGAACATGGCTATTTCTCCTCCAACCGTCCTTTCGACGATCCCCTCAGCCGCAATACCGATAAAAAGGGTAAGAAATTACCTCTTCCCAACATCAACCTCTTCTCTTTCGAACTTCCTGCCCTCCAGTACACTATTGAAGGTACAGTTCGCGACGAAAAATCCATGCAACTCGTCAAAGGTGCCAAGGTTAAACTCGTAGGCTCCGACGGCTCCGAGGCCGAGACCTACACCGACAAGAAGGGCCACTACAAATTCAACAACTCCCAGGTCAAGGGTCAGGTTGTATATAAAATGTACTTCTCCAAAGTCGACTACTTCAGCCTCGAACAATCCGAGAGCACCAAAGGCTACAATGTCGACAAAGACATCGTTCACGACTGCCGCATGGAACCCGTACCCCAGCAGCCCGTCGTCCTCCCCGAAATTCGCTACGACCTCTCCAAGTGGGATCTCAAAGAAGAATTCATGGACTCCCTCATGGACCTCTACCTCGTCATGGTCAACAACCCCAGTGTAGTTGTTGAAATTCGTGCCCATACCGACTGCCGCCCCTTCATCGGCCTCACCAACGATACCCTCTCGCAGCGTCGTGCTCAGAGTGTTGTTGACTATCTCGCCAGCCGTGGCATTGAGCGCGACCGTATGGTAGCCAAAGGCTATGCTGAACGCGTTCCCCGCACCCTCGACCGCGATGTTGTCATCGTCGTAGGCGGTGTGCCCTATACCTTCTCCGCCGGTACCACCCTTGAGTGCGACTTCATCAACGACCTCCCCTCCAAAGAACACCAAGAAGCCGCCCACCAGCTTAACCGCCGCATCGAATTCCTTGTTCTCCGCTCCGACTACGTCTCCAAGCGCATTGTCAACAATATGGCATCCGACTCCGCACTTGTGCGCCAGAACGAAGACGGCACTTATATTGACCTCGTCAACGCACCCGTCGACAGCAGCTACCGTGATGTTGCCGTCATCGTCCACGACGAAGCCACCATCGATGTCACCATGATTAACACCCAGAAAGGCGAAGTCCAGGCCATCATCAATGGCGTTCAGGTGCCCATGCTCATTGACGAACGCTTCAAAGAACCCGTTGCCATCTCCTGGGAAGAAGCCATGAACATGCTCTACCAGCGTCGCATCAACAAAGAAGACTTCCCCGACCGCGACCACGCCTTCGACCCCGAGGGCAACATCCTCGACAAAGCCAAACTCGTCTTCAAAGAAATTCAGATTGGCCAGCACCACCAGTACAACGTCGAGGTTATCGTAGTCAAGGGCATTGACTATAAGTTCATCATCAACCGCGCAGCCCTCGGCGACTTCGGCGAGTACGAATTCGACAAGCAGCTCGGCAAACTCTACTTCCTTGACGACTAAACTCCTCACCATAACAGGCCCTACCGCCTGTGGCAAGACAAGTCTCGCCGCCGAACTGGCCTTCCAGCTCGGCGGTGAGATTATTAGTGCCGACTCCCGCCAGGTATTCCGAGGCATGGACATCGGCACTGGCAAAGACCTCGCCGACTACCACATCCACGGCACCGACATCCCCTACCACCTCATCGACATCCACGATGCCGGCTACGAATACAATGTATATCAGTTCCAGAACGACTTCATCCGCTCCTTCAACGACATCGTAGCCCGTGGCCGCCAGCCCATCCTCTGCGGTGGTACAGGCATGTACATCGACGCCATCGTGAGGGGGTACCAGCTCGCTGACGCACCCATCGACCCCGACTTCCGCCAGCGCATGCAAGCCTTCACCGATGAAGAACTCACTCAGCGTCTGGCTGGCTATATCAAACTCCACAACCACACCGATACCGAGACCCGCGACCGCCTCCTCCGTGCTCTCGAAATCCAGGAATACCACATCCAGCATCCCCACGAATACCCCCACCTGCCCCCCATGCAGCATGTCATAGTTGGTGTCAGCTTCCCCCGCGAAATCGTCATCGAGCGCATCGGTATCCGCCTCCGCCAGCGGCTCGAAGAAGGCATGGTTGAAGAAGTCCGTACCCTCCTTGACAGCGGTGTGCCCGAAGAACGCCTCCTGCGCTATGGCCTCGAATACCGCCACGTCACTACATACCTCCGCGGCCAGTGCACCTACGACGAGATGTTCCGCGACCTCTACACCGACATCCGCCGCTTCTCCAAACGGCAGATGACCTGGTTCCGCCGCATGGAACGCCAGGGCGTGCCCATCCACTGGATCGACGGCACACAGTCCCTCGAAGCCAAAGTCCGCCAAGTCCTCGCCCTCATGCAGTAACACACATACACCAGCGATAGGACGCTGATGTGTAAGCCTTGCAACTGTGTATACAATTTCCAATTACCTTCTTTTGTTTGGGCAGTACTTTCTGTTCTGTTAGTTGGCGCTTATGGCGGTATCGTTGCTTTTCTGCAATACCCTGACTCCGTCCTTCCCCCGTTCCTTATCCTATATATAATAGAATAACTAAGGTATAACAATAGTATAAATAAGGTAAAACTGGGGAGGGTAGGGCGAAGTTTGGGGTAGGAGTGGGGGCATGATGCCGATTTAGGCAGAAATGAATTGGCTGGTGGGGGAGGGAATTCCAATAGGGGCATAAAGAGGGGATTCTGTTCTAGATCAAAATGGAGTCTTATTTTGGAATTCTATCAGCATGTCATTAAGGATTGGCAGGTATGGGTAAAATGAAACCGGGCAACACATAGTGCATTTTGTGTTGCCCGGTTGTTCTTTATTGATGGGGTCTAGAGGTAGTCGTCGGGATTCTTGTTGCCGATGAACTGGGCTATCCAGTCGAGGTCTTGGGCGTGGTTGATGCCGTTGTCTTCGAGTTTGTCGGGGTCGATATAGATTTCGAGAAACTTGGCTGGTCCTTCGTTGAAGAGCTCTACTTGCTCAGCCACGGCGGGCACGAGGACGCATTCGCCGGCATGGAGGGGGACGATGGTGTCGAGGCTCTTGACGGCTCCTATGCCGTCGACGCAGAGGTAGATGACGAAGGAGTCGAGCGAGGTGAAGTCCTTGCGCATGGGTTTGGTGAGGGGAATGAGGTTGGTGGTGAAGTAGGGGCACTCGGCCAGGGGAGTGGTGTTGTTATCGTGGTAGTTGTAGTGGGTCTTGCCGTCGCGCACGGGAGTGAAGTTGATAGCGTCGATGGCTTCGGCGGTGTGGAGCTGGCGGGGTTTGCCGTCGGGGCCGGGGCGGTTGTAGTCGAAGATGCGGTAGGTGCAGTCGCTGTTCTGCTGCACTTCGGCTAGGAGGAGCCCTTTGCCGAGGGCGTGGACGCGGCCTGCGGGGATGAAGAACATGTCGCCGGACTGGGCTTGCTCGATGTGCATGAGTTTGTCAAGTTTGCCGAGGGAGAGGTATTGTTGGTATTCGTCGGGGGTGACGGTTTGTTCGAAGCCGTTGATGATGTGGGCGCCGGGTTCGGCCTCGAGGATGTACCACATCTCGGTCTTGCCGTTTTCCATGCCGCGCTGGCGGGCGAGGGTGTCGTCGGGGTGGACTTGGATGGAGAGGTCGTCGTTGGCGTCGATGATTTTGAGGAGGAGGGGGAATGTGGTGCCGAAGTGTTCGAAGTTTTTCTCGCCGAGGATTTCGCCCATGTAGATTTCGAGGGCTTCGTTGATGGTGCTTTCTTCAAGGAATCCGTTGGCGATGACGGATTCGTTGTCTTTGACGCCGGAGAGTGCCCAGAGTTCGCCGCAGTTGGGCAGTGGTGCGTAGTCGAAGCCGAGGGTTTGTATTTTGTTGCCGCCCCATACGGTGGTTTTGTAGAGGGGGAGGAATTTCATGGGGTAGAGGTTGGTGTCCATTGTGTGTGTTTGATGGTGTTATTTGATTGTTTTGGCGAGGCGGTCGAGCTCCCAGATGCGGATGTCGCGGGCGAGGACTATGTTGTTTTGGTCGACGAGGATGAAGAATGGAATGTGGTCGATGGAGAGTTGGCGGAGGTAGTGTGCGTCCCAACCGTTGGGATTGTCGTCGATGTTGATGGTGAGGATTTGTGCGTTTTTGCCGGCGAGGGCCTTCTGAGCGACGGCCTGCTGCTGTTGGCAGCGGTCGCACCAGGTGGCGGAAAAGAGGATGAGGGTTGCGCCCTGGGGGTTGCGGGTTTGGGCGAACTCACAGCGTTCTTTCTGCGGGTTGAGGTAGGCGAAGTCGGGCATCTCGCTTCCTTCAGACACGGCGGGAGTTTCGCGCAGCCAGCGACGGAGGAGGGTGTAGTGGTAGGTGTGGCGGCCTTGGTCGGCGATCTGGGTGATGAGTTGGCGGAGGAGGGCTTCGTCGATGGCGGCCATTTGCTGGTGGAGGACGAAGGGGAGGTAGATGGAGGCGGGGTTCTCTTTGGCGTACTGGCGGAGGAAGGCGTTGGGGTCGGGCGCGTTGCGGTAGCGTTCCAGGAGGTAGCGGTACTCGCTGTTGGCACGGGAGTTTTTGATGAGCGAGGCCTCGGGGCGGGTGGCGTTGAGGGCGATGCTGATTTCGGAGTTCTCGAGGAAGAAGTAGAGCGGGGTGCTCATGGTGGGGTGGGAGAGGGAGGCGAGGACGGGGCGGTCGACTTGGCCAGAGAAGAGGAAGAGTCCTTTGTTGGCTTTGCAGTCGGTGGTGTGGAAGGTGGAGTCGCCGTCGAAGATGGTGAGGGTGAAGTTGCCGGAGAGGCTGCTCTCGCCGCTGATTTCATAGCCCTGGGCCATGGAGGCCTTGGGAAGGGCTAGTGCCAGCAAAACAATAAAAGGCACAAGGCGGAGTGCCTTGTGCTGCAGGAGGCGTGATATAGGGCTCATTGGATGAAGATCAATAGGAATGGTAGGTTGAGCCATTTTTCTTGTTGGTGCCGCGGATCTTGTAGTTGTCTTTGATGGGTTTGCTGGTCTTGTATTTGGGGTTGGGGTTCATGGTGGGCGAGGAGGACTTGCACGAGGTGAGGCTGCCCATCATGAGCAAACCAAGGACGAAAAGGAACGATACGAGTATGTTTGCGCGCTTTTTCATGTTTGTTCTTTTTGTTTATATTATGTTTATATACAATTTATTATTGCGTTTTTGCCGATGGATTTCGGCTGTCTACGACTTTACAAAATAACAAAATTTTCTTTGATTATGAAAATTTTTTTTGTGTTTTTTGGTTTATTTAACCAGTGAGGTGTGGGGTCGATTTGCGAAGTTTGTGCTGCGTAGGGGGGAGGCTAACGGTTGTTTTCTTGTTGTGGGTTGTGGTATTTTTGTGGGTGGTGAGAAAAAAAATTTTGTCATGTCGTTCAACTTTTGTATCTTTGCATCGCAAAATGTTGTTTTGAAAAATGGTGTTTTGCGCTTTAGTGTATAGTAAATGTGTATATTATAAATTATACTATCAATTATGAATTTTAAGAGAAATCTCCGCATATACGAATATATCTCATATATTCTTCTTTTGGGTGCGACGGTTATTTGCTTTGCTTTCCGTGCTGAATCGTGGCGTTTGGAGGCTACGCTGTTGCTGATTGTGGCCGCATTGTTCGCCCGCCTGATGATGGAGCGCACCCGCTATAAGGCTGCCGATGCCGAGAACGACGAGTTGAAGGACGATCTGCGCCGCCTGACCCAGCTGTATGCCGAGGAGAAGAAAAAGAATAACAATTAATAACATTATATATTATGGCAACTACCACTGATATTAAGAATGGTTTGTGTATCAATTTCAACAATGATATCTACACCATCGTTGAGTTCCTTCATGTTAAACCCGGTAAAGGTGCTGCTTTCGTCCGCACCAAGATGCGTAGCGTAAAGACTGGTCGTGTCCTTGAGAACACTTTCCCCAGCGGTGCCAAGATTGATATCGTCCGTGTTGAGCGTCGCCCATACACTTATCTTTACAAAGAGGGTGACATGCACGTTTTCATGCACTGCGAGACTTACGAGCAGATTAACATCGAAGAGGGTATTATCAATGCTCCTCAGTATCTGAAGGATGGTCAGTATGTTGAGATTACTGTCCACGCAGACACCGAGACTCCCCTGCTTTGCGAGCTTCCTCCTTTCATCGAAACTGTTGTAACCTACACCGAACCTGGTTTCGCTGGCAATACCGCCACCAACGCTATGAAGGACGCTACTGTTGAACCTGGTGTTCAGGTCCGCGTGCCTCTGTTCATCAAGGAAGGTGAGCGCATCAAGGTTGATACCCGTACCAATGAGTACGCTGAGCGTATCAAATAAATTGATGTCTGTAAATTGATTACTTATTATTAGGGCGGTGGCTGTGAGGCTTCCGCCCTATTCCAAAATTGTAGACTCCTCATGAAGAAGTTTTTCCCTCTTGCCGCCATTCTTTTGGCTTTTATGGGTTGCCACAACGGCACGAACAATCCTAGCACTACGGAGAACGCGGTGGACTACAGCCAGGTGGCTGTGCCGGCTTTCAATGCCGACTCGGCTTATCAGTTTGTGGCCGACCAAGTAGCTTTCGGCTATCGTACGCCCGGAAGTGCGGGGCAGGCTCGCTGCGCCGATTATCTGGCAAGGCAGATGCGTCGTTGGTGCGACACAGTGATGGTGCAGGATTTCCCCGCCACGCTGTGGAACGGCACTCAGGTGCGTGGCAAGAATATCATTGCCTCGATTGAGGCCAGGGAGGGCACGGGGAACGGCCGTCGTGTGCTGCTGGCAGCGCACTGGGACAGCCGTCTTTGGGCCGACCACGACAAGGACGAGGCCAATCACCATAATCCTATTGATGGTGCGAACGACGGCGCCAGCGGTGTTGGCGTGCTGATGGAGTTGGCCCGCGTGATGTCGGCTCAGCGTCCGTCGGTGGCTATCGACTTTATCTTTTTCGACGTGGAGGACCAGGGTGTGCCGGAATGGGCCGATGATTATAAGGACGATACATGGTGCTTGGGTTCGCAGTACTGGGGCCAGCACCCGCATGTGCCTTATTATTCGGCAGTGTACGGCATTTTGCTGGACATGGTGGGCACAGAGCAACCCCGCTATACGAAGGAGCAGGTGAGCCGCCAGTTTGCCTCAGGTCCGATGAACAAGGTGTGGGCTGCCGCCGCCGCACTGGGCTATGACAAGATTTTTGAGAGTACGGAGACCGACCCCATCCTGGACGATCATTTCTATGTGAACCGGCTGACAAATGTGCCGATGCTAGACATTGTGCAGAATAGTAAGTCGTGTTCTTTCTTTGAGCATTGGCATACGGTGGAGGACAATATGCAGCATGTGGATCGCAGGTCTTTAGCCGTTACTGGGGAAGTGATTATGAAGACAATCTATGGTGACTACGAATAGATGTTGGCTATGGTTGATGGCGGCTTTGCTGCTGGCATCGTGCGGCAAGGAGTATGCATGCCGTACGCCTATTGGTGATGCTTTATGCCAGATTGAGCCTGATTCGCCATTGTATCCAGGTCTGAACACGGTGGGTGGATTTGAGTATCTTGTGGGTGGTTTCAACGGCGTTGTTGCCATCCGTACCGGCTGGACTGAGTTTGTGGCTTACGAGCGGTCGTGCCCTCAGGACAGTGGTCGGCTAGAGATTGTAGATGGTTCGTTCGGCTGCATTCTGGAGTGCCCCAAGTGCCATTCGCAGTGGAGCACTTTCGGCTTCGGTGAGCCGTTGGAGGGCAGCACCACTTCGTGTCTCCTTTGGCCCTATCTGACTTATTACGACGGCTATAAGTTGTATATCAGCAATTAGAGAATTGGGTTTTGTCGGTGAACGTGCCATGCAAAAGGGTTGGCCTTCATCTGCCCAATCGTTTGCAGCAGTTCACCATCGCCTCGATATGAAAAAGAGGGGAACAACGTTGGTTGTTCCCCTCTTTTTGTAATGGTATTTTTAGCCGGACTCAGAGGATGAGTTCAGCACAGGAGGTCTCGGTTTCGAAGAGTTTCATCGAATGGAGTCTTGCACCTTGGGGCAGTCGGCCTTCCAGAAGTGAGGCGAAGTGGATGAGTAGGTTCTCGCTAGTGGGCTGGAAGTCGACAAAGATGAGCTTAGCACCGTAGCCGCCGAGTTGATGGGTGTCGGCATTGTCGTCGTGACGAGGGAGTACTAAAGCATGGTCGAACACTTGGATAATGGCCTCGTTGACAATCTCTTTGAGCTGGTGGAAGTCGATGACCATGCCGTCGGTGGGAGCGCCATGCTGTTGCAGTGGCTGCCCTTCTATGGTGACGGAGAAATGGTAGGAATGGCCGTGGATATTGCGGCATTTGCCCTCGTAGGCGGGGAGGGCGTGGGCCATCTCAAAGGTGAACTGTTTGGTGAGACGTAGTATCATGGTTTATTTCTTCATTCCGATTGGGTGTGCGAGGAGGGCGCGGCTGTTTTTGAGGTTGAGCAGCTGAGCCAGTTTGTCGCGGTCGATGCCGCCACAGGCCACGGTGCCAAGGTTGGCAGAAGCGCAGAAGAGGTAGATGTTCTGGCTGATGTAGCCGCAGTCGACAGCAGCGTAGAAGTCGCGGTCGGCGGTGTTGGTCATCTTAGCCATGCGGTCGTAGTCGACAACGATGACGATGGACATGGGGGCTACAGCGAAGTGGGGCTGTGTGCTGATCTGTTTGCGATGGTCGCCATTGATGATGAGCTGGAGGCCGTTCTTCTCGGCATCGTAGAGGTAGATACCGTTGCGGTCGAAGAAATAGATGTCGAATTCTTGTACGTTCATTGCCGAAGGAACAACGCGTTTGCCTTCGCCGGGACGGTTGAAGCCATAGGCGCTCCAAAGAAGGCTGGAGATGAATTCGGCCTCGATTTTGTCTTCGGCAAAGTTGCGGACGGTGGCGCGGTTTTTCAGGGCCTCATATAAGGGGGCTTCCAGGCCTACTTGAGGTTCGGGCAGCTGGATGAAAGAGTTGGGTTTGTTGACTACAGCGGATTCGATTTTGCCGTTGGCGGTGACATTGGTGAGTCTGGTACCGTTCTTCTGGGCTTGAAGACCACTGAAGGCGGCGAAAACTACGAGGGTAAGGATGATGATTTTTTTCATATTAATGACTTGTTAATGTTTGAGTTGCTGACTTTTTGGCGAACGAGGTCGGCGGTGATGGTGACGGTGCTACCCTTCTTCTGAGAGGGGAGGTCGAACATGAGGTCGTTCATCACACTTTCCATGATGGAACGCAGGCCACGGGCACCGAGTTTGTATTCGATGGCCGTTTCAACGATGGCATCAAGTGCGTCGTCTTGGAATTCCAGTGTCACATCGTCCATACGGAAGAGCTCCTGGTACTGTTTAGTGAGTGCGTTCTTGGGCTCGGAGAGGATGAGGCGGAGGGCCTTGCGGTCGAGAGGGTCGAGGTGGGTGAGCAGGGGGAATCGTCCGACAAGCTCGGGGATGAGGCCGAAGCGCTTGAGGTCCATAGGCAGAACATATTGCAGCATGTCGTGCTTGGCAATTTCTTCGCGAATCATGGAACCACCGTAGCCGATGACGTTGGATTTCATGCGGGAGGCGATGGCTCGCTCGATGCCGTCGAAAGCACCACCGGCAATGAAGAGGATGTTGCGGGTGTTCACCTGGATCATCTTCTGCTCAGGATGTTTGCGGCCGCCCTGAGGAGGCACGTTGACCACGGCACCTTCCAGCAGTTTGAGCATGGCTTGCTGGACACCTTCGCCCGAGACATCGCGTGTGATGGAGGGGTTGTCTCCTTTGCGGGCAATCTTGTCGATTTCGTCGATAAAGACAATTCCTCGCTCGGCTGCGGCAACATCGTAGTCGGCAGCCTGGAGCAGACGCACGAGAACGTTCTCAACATCGTCGCCCACATAGCCGGCCTCGGTCAGTGTGGTGGCATCGGCAATGCAGAAAGGCACATCCAGCACTTTGGCGATGGTGCGGGCCATGAGGGTCTTGCCAGTGCCGGTCTCGCCCACGATGATGATGTTGGACTTTTCGATTTCCACATCGTTGGCATCGTTGTGCTCGGTGTAGTATTTGAGGCGTTTGTAGTGGTTGTAGACCGAAACTGCCAGCACACGCTTGGCGTTATCTTGTCCGATCACATATTTGTCGAGGTGCTCTTTGATTTCGCTAGGAGTGGGGATGGCCTTGGTGGCATGCAAAGCATTGGATTGCTTGCTGATGTCGTGCAGATGCTCCTGGATGATTGTGTGAGCTTGCTCGGCACAGGATTCGCAGATAAATCCGTCCAGTCCGGCGAGCAACAGCCCAGTCTGCGACTCGGGACGACCGCAGAAGGAACAGTGGTTTTCGGTAGTGGTTTTCTTGGCCATGAGAATATTTTATTTATATATATTATTCATTTAATATTAAAATAGTGCGTTGCGGTCGGCATCCTGGCGGATGAAGATGAACAGCAGCAGGGTGAAGGCTATCAGAGACGAGCCGCCGTAGCTGAAGAACGGCAGGGGAATTCCGATTACAGGCAGGAGGCCGATGACCATGCCGATATTCACAAAAAAGTGGAAGAACAGGATGGAGGCAACCGAATAGCCATAGAATCGGGCGAAGGAAGATCGTTGTCGTTCGGCCAGCGTAATCAGCCTTATCAGCAGTAGTACATAGGCGGCAATGAGCAACAGACTGCCTAAGAAGCCCCATTCCTCGCCCACAGTGCAGAAGATGAAGTCGGTCTCCTGCTCGGGAACGAAGTCGGCCTTGGTGATGGTTCCGTTCAAGAATCCCTTGCCCGTGAGACCGCCGGAACCGATGGCGATTTTGGCTTGGTTCACATTGTAGCCCACGCCTTTGGGGTCTTCGATTTTGCCAAGGAGGACGTAGATGCGGTCGCGTTGGTGGCTTTCCAGCACATGCTCGAAGGCGAAATCGACTGACAGGGTGAATATGCAGCAGACCACCCAGAAGATGGCTGTGTTCCAATAGGTCTTGGAGGTGCGCTTCGACAGCCACACGAACAAGTAAATCAGGCAGCAGGCCAGCAGAATTCCCATGAGCAGGAACTTGTTGATCAGCAGTGCGGCTACGAAGAGGATGATGGCCAGCAGGCCGATGAGGAGGATGTATTGCGAGAGGCCTTCGCGGAAGAATGGCAGCACGAAAGCTGCAAAGACCAGTGCCGAGCCGGTATCGTGCTGAAGGAGAATCAGTAGGGCGGGAATCAGCACAAAGGCTGAGAGGATGAGCTGGGTTTGTCGGATTTTGAGGTCGGTATTGATGTCGCCGACAAACTTGGCCAGTGCGAGGGCGGTGCCAAATTTCGCAAACTCAGATGGTTGCAGTTTGAAAGCGCCGAAGTCAATCCAAGACTGTCCGCCGTTGGTCACGGTGCCGATAAAGAGCGTCAGCACCAGTAGCGCAATGACGATGGCATAGATGAAATAGGCGATGTTGGAGAATATCCTGGGCTTGATAAGCAGCACGCACACAGCCATCAGCCAAGAAATTCCCATCCAGAGCAGCTGCTTGCCGTGCTGGACGGAGAAGTCGAGGATGGAAGTGTGCATCTCGTTGTAGCATGCGGCATAGATGTTGATCCATCCGAAGATCACCAAGAAGAGGTATAACCCAATCGTGGTCCAGTCAAATCGTATATTCTCGTTCTGCATGTTTTCTTCCAGTTAGTTGTGTTTGGCGGCGAAGGCATGCTTGTGTCTGGAGTGCCTTATGTTGGCCACCAAACGGCTTCGTCATTTCCTTTTCTTAGGTTTTTTGATTCTGCGTGTGAGGGGCAGTTTCTGGCAGGGGTTGATCTCGGTGTAGTATTTTTCCACATCCTTTCGCTGCACCTCGCCTTTGAGGTATTTTTCAATAATCAGGCTGGCAATAGGCGCTGCCCAGGTGCCGCCGCCGCCTTGTGCGTTCTCCACATACACAGCCACGGCAATCTTGGGGTTGTCCATGGGGGCAAAGGCAATGAAAACCGAGTGGTCGTTGCCGTAGTTCTCGGCCGTGCCAGTCTTTCCGCATACGGCAATGCCGGGAATGTCGGCTTTGTGTGCCGTACCGCCAGCACCATGCACAACGTCGTACATGCCGTGGGCGGCAATGTCGAAGTACGATTTCTCAATGCCAGTCTCGTGCTTTTCGTAGAATTCGGGATTCTTGGTCGAGTCGGGGCCGTAGAATCGCACCAGATGAGGCGTGTAGTAGTAGCCGCGGTTGGCCACGATGCAGGCAAGGTTGGCCATCTGGATAGGCACAACTTCCACCTCGCCCTGGCCGATAGAATTGGAATAGATGGTGGTGAATGCCCACTTCTCCTTGCCGTACCATTTGTTGTAGAAGGCAGTGTCGGGAATGTTGCCTTTCTTCACATTGGGCAGGTCGATGCCAAGGCGTTGGCCGAAGCCGAAGCGGTTCATATAGTCGTCCCACACGGTCAGTCCATACTGGCTGTCTTTGTAGATATTCTTATATTTACCCTGCTGGATTACACGGCGGTAGGTGTAGTAGAAGTAGGGGTTGCACGACATCTTGATGGCTTCCTGCACGCTGCGGGCGCTGGGGTGATTGTGGCAGCCAAGCACCTTGTCGCAGACAAATCCTGTGCTGGGAGTGATGACGCCCAGGTGGAGCGCAATCATGGCTTGTGCCACTTTGAAGATGGATCCCGGAGGATATTGCGCTTGCAACGCCCTGTTGAAGAGCGGCTTGGCAATGTCTTCGTTTAGCTTTACGAAGTTCTCGCCACGGATGCGGCCCACCAGCAGGTTGGGGTCGTAGCAGGGGGCAGAAAGCAAGGTGAGCACCTCGCCGGTAGAAGGTTCTATCGCCACGATGCAACCACGTTTGTTGGCCATCACCTTTTCGGCATATTCCTGCAAATCAGCATCGATGGTGGTATAGAGGTTCATGCCCTCCAGGGGCACGGAGTCCATTTGGCCGTGCATATACGAGCCGATTTCTCGGTTGTGCACGTCTACTTGCATGACCTTCTTTCCCTTCACGCCGCGCAGTATCTCCTCGTATGAGGCTTCGAGGCCGCTTTTGCCGATATAGTCGCCACGTTTGTAGTATGGGTTGGATTCCAGGTCGTTCTCATTCACCTCGCCCACATAGCCCAGCACATGGGCGGCAATGGGGCGGCCATAGAGGCGGAGGGTTCGTTTCGAGACATAGAAGCCCTTGAACTTGTACAGCAGGTTCTCCCAGCGGCCGAATTCCTCCTTGGAAATCTGTTTCATGAAGATGGAGGCCGAGTAAGGCGAATAGGTGTAGGCCTTCTGCATGCGGTCAAGAAAATCCTGTTTGGTGATGTTCAGCGCCTGGCAGAAATAATTGGTGTCGAGGTTCTTCACCATGCGGGGAATCACCATCAAGTCGTAGACGGCCTCGTTGTACACCAGCAGTCCGCCATTGCGGTCGTACATCAGTCCGCGGGCGGGATAGATGGTCACATTTCTTAACGACTGGTTCTTGGCTTTCTCCTTGTATTCGGAGTCGAAAAGTTGCAAAAATGACAATCGGGCCACGAAAATGAGGCCGATGGTAAGGAAGATAATCTTCACTATTCCACTGCGATTGCTATATTTATCTGCCATTTTCTATTTCACAAAAAGACTTGCAAAATTACGAAAAAAATCTCGTATATAAAAATATTATTTTATATGGTCTTCTTTCGGCCGAAATAATCCTCAAAATAGAGCCTTGCAAAATGCGTTTATGCCGGCGTGAAATTTCTTCTGCGAGGAGTTGCTGAAAGCGGGGCGGAACTCGTGTGAAACATCGCCCAAGCTAGTGTTTCACGAGCGAAGCCACAGCGAAGCTACAACGGAGTCACAGCGAAGCTTCTCTTTTTCAGCCTCGGTGGGCACTTTAGCATTTGTAAAATTGTTTGGCGCGGTCACTTTTTTATTGTGAGAAATGTCAACAGTTGGGGCTATCTTTCGGCAATCAGTTTCTGGTAGAGTTCCTCGCGCGGGGCCAAGGTGTAGGGCATCACTTGCTGGCGGCGGAGCGGCATGGTGTGGTAGTAGGCCAGCTGTTCCTCAAGGGTCGCTCTCAGCTCGGCCAGAAGTTGGGTGGCGGTGCTAGTATCTCCGGCATGGAGGAATGACTGGCTGACGGAGTAGGCCAACGTCAGGTCTTGCAGATGGTGCAACGGAATTTCTTTCATCGTTTTATCCAGTACTTGCAGCGCCTCTTTGTTGCGGCCTTTGTCGGTCAGATTGTCGGCAATCAGCACTATGTCGCGCCAATACATTTCCAGGAATTTGCAACCTACTTCGTCGACATAAACGTCCTCTAGCGGCTGCCATTGCATCTGCTGCATGATGTGGCGATATGCGGGGTCGACTGCCACCGAGTCGCAAGGTGTGTTTGTCAGTCGGTAGGCGTAGCCCTCTAGTTGTAAGCGACTTGGGAAATAGTCTTTGAACTGGTTGTAGGCATAATGAGTGAAATATACCGGCTTGTCCAGCGCGATGCTCTCTTCAAGCAGTTGGGTGAAATTCTGCCAACCAATCAGTCCGATGTTTTCGACACGGATGTCGAGGCGCTCACCTTCCACATTTTGCAGATACCACAGCGGGAAGGTGTCGTTGTCGCCATAGCAGAATAGCACGGTTCCTTGCTCGCCCTCATCGCACGAATTCAGTATGTTACAGCCGCTGTCGTGGGCTATGTGGCGGTGGCTGCGGTCGTGGTCGTCCCAATTTTGGAAGGCCATCAGTCCGGGCACTGCCAGCAGGCATACGGCGGCAATCTTCGGCGGTAGGGTGGAGGCTGGACGGAACTTCTGCCAGGAGGCTTTCATCTTTTCGGCAACCCACATGGCACCCAAGCCGATGAAGATGCAGAACGCATAGAAACTCAGCACATAGGCATAGTCGCGTTCGCGCGGTTCGTAGCAGGGGTGGTTCAAGTAGATGGACAGCACTATGCCTCCCATGAGGAAGAGCGTGAGTCCGACCCAGAACATCCGCCTGTCGTCGTAGAGGAACAGCAAGCCCAGGATGCCCAGGAGGAAGGGCAACATATAATATATATTGTGTCCTTTGGTGTGGAGCGAGTCCGGAGGTGTGGCTGCTGTGCCGACAAGCAGTCGGTCGAACATCGGAATGCCGGTGATGAACTGTCCGTTCTGGGGCGAGCCGTAGCCTTGGCGGTCGTTGTAGCGGCCCGAGAAGTTCCACATCAAGTAGCGCAAATACATGTAGGTCAGCTGGTAGGAACCATAGTAGCGCAGATTCCCGGCCAGGTTGGTGTCGCCGCCGTTCCACGACTGGGCATAGATGGCATCGTTGGGGCGATGCCGCCACATACGCGGATAGACGGGGGCTTTCTCATAGCGGTCGCGGTTCATGTAGGCCTTCACATCCTCAAGGCTGCCGGAGTGGCATTCGTTGATGGGAGTGTCGGCTGCAGCGCGGATTGGCACAATGAGGTAAGGGGTGAGTCCGATGACGAAAAATGCTATGGCCAAGGGCAACACCTTGCAGAAGAAATTCTTGTACTGTAAGTCTTTGCCTTGGCGTTTCTTGTTGATAGTCTTTAGGATGAATAATAGCAGCAGCGTAGGCGATGTGAGCAGTGTGAGCTGGTGGGTGCAATAGCCCAAGCCCAGCAACAGCCCTATCAGCAACAGCCAGCGGGGGGCAAATGATTCATTCTCACAGCGGTACCACCGCATCATGGCCCAAAGGATTATCGAAGCCAGCATCATGGCAAGGCTGTACACCTCGCTCTCGGTGGCGGAAAACCATGCAGTGTCGCAGAAGAGGTAGCAGAGTGCGCCGATAATGCAGCCCAGCTGACGGCTGAAAGTGCTGACTTTCAATTCTTGCGTTATCAGAGCCAAAGTCCAGTAGAGGAACATGACGGCAAAGCCTCCGGCCAGGGCCGAGAGGGTGTTGCTCCACCATGCCACGGCCATGGGGTTGCCCAAAGAAAAGAGGGTAAAGATATGGGCTAGAAGCTGATAGAATGGAGCTCCCGGAGGATGGCCTACCTGCAACAACGATGAAACGGCAATGAATTCGCCACAGTCCCAGAAACTGACGGTGGGTTCCATCGTGAGCAGATACACCACACTGCCCACCAAGGCCAGCAGCCAGCCGATAACGCAGGTTGCGTGACCACCATCAACTATATGTCTATCAATATATTTCATTTGTTGGTTTTTTAGTGAATTGTGAAATAGTGAATTGAGGGCTGTCGCACTATTCACTATTTCACAATTCCCCTCATTACCAGTTGACTACCGATTTGTTGAAAATATCTTCGCACAGCTCGGTTACAATCTCGCTTACCAAGCCTTGCTCCACGGCCGAGAGGTCGAGGTTGGCGTTATAGTCTTTGAATCGCGAAAAACTCTGCTCAAAGTCGGCAGACGACTGATATATGTTGGTGAATTTCACCTTGATGGTCACCGTCAGGCGGTTGGTGGCCACATTATCGTCGCTGCTCAAGGCCGAGGCGCGTGTGCTATAGTCGGTAATCTCGCCCGAAATCTGCAAGTCGCCCTCGTCGTTGGTCACCGTGAGGCTGGTCTGCGACGAGAACATCTGCTGCAACTCATCGTAAAGTTTCTGGCTTAGCTGCGGGTTGACCGTGGATGCGAAGTTGGGGAACTGCTTGATAGATATGGTCTTTGCCTCAACGGGGATGGAAGCGCCGGTGAACGAATAGCCGCCACTACACCCCGCTAGCATCAGCCCCCAGGTCAGTGCCAAAGTCCAAATGAGAAACTTCTTCATAGCATGCAGGTTTTCAGTGAATTGTAAATTTAGTGAATTGTGAAATAGTGAATTGAGGCTGCCGCACTATTCACAATTCTCGCCTTCACAATTTCACACTTCACTAATCACACATTATTAGCATCATTATCGATATGCTCTTCGTCCTGCAACTGCCAGAGCATGAAGGACGACTGCTGCTCCATATAGTCGAGGATATCGATTTTCTGGCGCAGGTCGGTGATTTTACAAATCTCGGTTACAATCTCGTCAATCTTTATTTTCAGGTTGTTATCCATAATGTATATTCTTATTTAGGAGTGAATAATAAATTGCAAAGATACGAAAATATTTTTGAAATGAATGAATAGATTCATCAAGGGTGATACGATGGTTCGTGATTATTCTAACTCTTTTAGAATGGCCTGCATCATGGGTTTGAGTTCCGGCAGGTTGGAAATGGCGGTAGTCCATGCCATGGCAGGATTGATGTTATAGTAATCGTGAACAAGAACATGGCGCATACCCACAATGACGTCCCACTCAATTTCTGGGTGTTGGCTGCGCAGTTCTTTTGTCAGTTTGCTGGCTGCCTCCCCAATAATCTCAATATTTTTGACCACAGCGAAAAACATCATTTTGTCTTTGTTGAAGTCGTCAAAGGAGACACCTTCAACAAACATGGCCACATTATCAATTGCTTGGATAATGTGTTCAATTCTCCCCTTGTCTCTAACAACCTCTCTCATAAATCAATAATTTGTCTTTTTGCGCCGATTCGTCGGCAAAAGGTAGTAGCGACCCATTCTCGACAAGGTCGATTTCCTTACCCGTCAAAATCCTCAGCTGATTAATCATCCTTACATATTCAAACAAGCCAATCGTAGCGTGTTCCCTGTCGAAATCGACCAGAATGTCAACATCGCTATCGGGGGTCTGCTCACCGCGAGAATAAGAGCCGAATACCCAGGCTCTGTTGACTGGCTGTGAGGCGAAGAATGAGCGAATCATTTCCAACATCGAAGGTTCCATTGTTCAACTTTTTTCCATTAATGACATCGTTTGACATGCGCCGATTAGAAGCTATGTCTTCATGCAATAACGTAGATGGACATCTATTATTGCCCCCACTCCAATTTATTTTATCGTTTGCAAAATTAAAGCAATTCCGCCACAACGTCAATCGGTGGAACTTCCCCAAGGACGGAAATGATTTTATGATCCCGATACAACATCACTCCCCTGGGGACGAAGAATGGGTCGAGCCTAAAGTTCTTAAAGCAAATCCGACACAACGGCAAACGCACCTTAAATATATTCGTTTTCGGCAATGCTAGCCAATTCATTCAATCCCTTCGTAATCCATATCCACCTCTCGTTCTCCCAAATATCGCTTCCCTTCAGGGATGGGCACATGGAAGCCGCCACACTGACTGAACTTGCGTCTGGCACCGAACCCCAAAGGCGTATTGGCAATATAATTGAGGACAATATCCTCGAACTGCTGCTGCCTTTCAATAGGGGGCTTCTCTTCACCCAAGAAATTATAGATAAAGTAATCGGCATAACCGTCCTCGCCAAAATACACCACGGCATGGGCTCGATAGGACGTGTCCCACACAATGCCACGGTCAATCATTTCCTGTGAGATACCTCCCAGATACATGTTCCACATCAGATAGAACTGCATCATGTTTGCATCGCTTTTCACAATTCCGTCATCCGAATACTTCCCCGTTTCGGTGTTATAATCAAAAGCCGGACGGTATTCCGACCTTTTCATTTCGGCCTCGTCCATCCCTATGGCGGCAGCCTGCTTGTGGGTCATCACCATTTGCTCGCGCTCATGTTCAAATGCAGGCTTAGCCATCTGATATTCAGTTGAGTCCATCTCTTCAAACACGACTTCCACCTTCGGCAATTCGTCCGAAGTATCCTGCACCAGCAGACGCACACCATCCTCCACTGATGCTTCGACCTTGTCCAAATCGTGCTGGGGCGACACCACAAGGTATTGCAACGGAGTATCCAGTGCATGGATGGCTCTAATATTTATATTCCTTCGCAAATCCAGCATGGGTATGTTGGTCTGGCGAATGTAAATCGTGTGCAGGTTTGTGCATTGCGACAAATCCAGCGCCGTGATACCAGGACAAAAAATGCAGAACAATTGTCCCAATCTAGGGTTATGGCTCACGTCCAGTTCGGTCAGATGATTGTAGCTGAGTTCCAATACCATCAGTTCGGGATTGTGGCTCACGTCTATTCCCACCAAGGGTGTCTCAATCGCACATAGATATTTTAGCTTCGGATTGCCGCTCATGTCGATAAATGAGATAGGATTCTCACTGCAAATCAGCGTGCTAAGATTTTGAAATAGTTCGATTCCTCGCAGCGACTTGATGCCCTTGCGATGGCAGTCGATATAGGCTGTATTGACCCCTTCGGGAGTTGCCTCCATTATCTCGCTACGTTTCGCGAAAAATAGATTTCCTCTCACCTTGCCTTTATAGGGTTGGACCAAGCCTTTTTCGATCAGCAACTCGCGCAAATTGTCATCCGGCATATAAGCTATCGGAGTAGGAGACTTGGAGTACCCTGGCTTGTGAGTTGAGCACGACACGACCAATATCGTGGCAAGCAGAATGAGGATTGTTTTTTTCATTTTCTCTTGTTGTTAATTAGTTTCTTCTAGCTTTTCTAACCAATGATTACAAACCATATTTCAATCAGTAGGACTGGACTCCCGGAAAAACAAAATAAGGTCAAGATGAAAAGCCCCACATGGTGTATCGTAAGCATGCGAATACATACATGGAAACACGTCATTTGACTTTATTCCTTCTTGTCTTCTAAAAGGTCCAGTTTTGCTGATTAGGAATAAAGCGTATAATGCGCTTTCTCAATTAATTGCGATGCCAATACTCGCTAGCATCTATGTTGCAAATATACACATTTATTTCAAATCATCAAATTTTTTGTGCGGCTCTCTGCCTTGGCCTCAATTCCGCCATTCCTTCGCTCGTTTTACTATAGTTATACTATATTTATACCTTAGTTATCCTATACAGTATAGGATAAATATAGTATAACTATAGTATAAATAAGGTAAAAGGAACGAAGGAAGGGCGGAGTTGGGCTTGGCGGAAGGTGAGGAGGGAAAAATGAAAGTTGGGCGGAAATTCCCAAAAAAGTTGTATCTTTGCAGTCTGTTATGAATCGGCTGGAATATTGGATAAAGGCAGATACTCAATACAATGTGCATTCTCCGTTCATGTTCGACATGTATCGGAAGGTGCTTTTTGCGCGTCTTTCACGTCGGCAGAGGCAGCAGGTGCGGTGGCATTTTGGCAGTGCGTCGCCTTTTTTTCAGATGTTGTACAAGGTGATGGACCATTATGGGATGGAGATGGTGGAGCGTGGGGGGGATTGCGCGGTTTTGGAGGGTAGGGGTGAGCCCAGCATGGTGACGATTGTGGACTGTCCGCACGGCAGCGCGAGTGCCGAGGAGGATTGGGAGCGGATGAAGGCGGGGACTGACTGCCAGGTGACGATAGACTTGTATGACGTGGGTCTGCTGATTTGGCATCCCAAACTGCACAGGCAACATTTCTTGCTGAAATAGTCCGGCCACCGTTGATTCTGAATGACTATCATTTTTGAAACTATAATATAATATGAGTAAGAAGAGTCTTTTGATTGTCTTTGTTGCCTTGGCCTTGCTGACCGCATGCCACCGCCACAACGATGCTACGCCTAAGCCCCAGGCTTATCTGCGCATTGATCTGCCTGCGCATGCTTATACGGTTTACGACACGGCCGCGCTGCCCTTTACTTTTGAGTACGGCAACCTTTCGACCATTGAGTGGAAGAATGCCGACCGCTCCGGCGACCGCTGGTTTACAATCCATTATCCGAACTACAAGGGCTATGTGTTCATGTCGTACAAGCACATCCGTGGCGAGAAGGATTTGAAGGCGCAGGTCGACACTTCGTACCGCTTTGTGCAGGACAATTTCAGCTATTCTTCCGGTGTGGATGAGAACCAGTTTGTCAACCGTCAGCACCGCCTTTTCGGCACCACCTATCACCTGAAAGGGCAGAATGTGGCCAGCACTTATCAGTTCTATGTGACCGACAGCGTCTCGCACTTTCTCCGCGGAGCTCTCTATATCGACTGCACGCCCAACAACGACTCGCTGGCTCCGGTGCTGGACTACATGCGCGAGGATATCAACCATTTTCTTGAAAGTATTCGTTGGAGATAATTTATTGGCGTATGAGAAAAATAGTATGTTTACTGGCCTTTTGTCTGGCTTTGCTCCCCAGTTATGCACAAAGGGAGAAAGACTTGGTTTTCAAACGGCTGGATGATAAAGGACGAGAAATAGCATTTGCCGGAACGCTCACGCTGCCGCAGGGCAAAGCACCCAAGGGCGGATGGCCGGCCGTGGTGCTGGTCACCGGCTCGGGAGCGCAGAATCGCGACGAGGAGGTGCTAGGCCACAAGCCTTTCCGAGTGATAGCCAGCTATTTGGCAGAACATGGCATTGCCTCGCTGCGGTGCGACGACCGCGGTGTGGGCGGCTCGGGCGGCGCTTTTGCCGATGTGACGCCCAGCGACCTGACGGCCGACATCCAGGCTCAGTGGGAATGGTTGGCAGCGGCCAAAGGTATCAATGCCAAGCAGATAGGGTTGCTAGGCCACAGCGAGGGCGGCTTGCTGGCTGCCATCGCGGCTGCGCAAAACGACAAGGTGGCCTTTGTGGTGATGATGGCCGGGCCGGCGTTGCCGATGGGGCAGGTGCTGATTGACCAGAATAGGCAGGTGTTCCACCTCAGAGGATTGCCCGACACGTTGGTGTCGCGCCGCGTAGAGTTTGTGCGCCAAGCATTTACCGTTATCGACAGTATTGCCAGTGCCGACACGGCGCAGCTGGTCAAACGGCTGAACACGGGGCTCCGCCAGTTGAAAGACTCCGTGGCCCAAGGGCTGACCAGGGAGGAGAAACAGTCGATTGGCCTCACCACGGCTGAGTGCTACAGCTGGGCGCTGACGATGTCGTCTCCCTTTATGCTGGCCATGCTGAAAATCAATCCGATGGACTATCTTGCGCAGGTGCGGTGCCCTGTCTATGCGCTGTGTGGCGAGAAGGACTGCCAGGTGGACGCAAAGAAAAATCTGCAAGCCGTGCGCCAGGCTTTGGAAGAGCGCGATGTAGTGTGGTCGACACATTACTGCACGGATATGAACCACCTCTTCCAGCACTGCCAGACTGGCGGTGTGGAGGAATATTCCCAGCTGGGGCAGTCGCCTGCCGACGAGGTGCTGAAAGCCCTGGCCGAGTGGCTGCATGCGGTGCTGGCCGACTGAGATTTTGGCTGCCAGAGATGGCCTGAGTAAGGGGCGGAGAGAGCCCCTAAAAATAATAAATATTACAAAAATATGTTTATTTTGAAAAAAAAACGTATCTTTGCAAAATCAAATTGATAATAAAAAAGAATAATAAATATATAAAATACTGTCTATGTCGAAGTTACTCTTACTGGGCGACGAAGCAATAGCCCAAGCATTTATTGATGCAGGCGGTAGTGCCATCAACTCCTATCCCGGCACCCCCTCAACCCAGATCACCGAATACGTAATCAAGTCCAAAGAGGCTGCTCAGAAAGGCATCCGTGCAAACTGGTGTGCTAATGAGAAGACTGCTCTCGAAGCCTCTATTGGTGTGGCTTATGCCGGTAAACGTGCCATGACCTGCATGAAGCATGTGGGTATGAACGTGTGTGGCGACCCCTTCATGAATGCCTCCATCATCGGCACCAAGGGCGTCATCATCGTTGTGGCTGACGACCCCAGCATGTTCTCCTCGCAGGATGAGCAGGACAGCCGCTACTATGGCCACTGGGCCATGATCCCCATGCTCGAACCCAGCAACCAGCAGGAAGCCTACGACATGGTCTTCTTCGGTTATGAGCTCTCCGAGAAGATGGGCACCCCCATCCTCATGCGTATCCCCACCCGCCTGGCACACAGCCGCGCCGGTGTTGAGCGCCGTCCCGCACGCGAGCAGAACCCCATCAACTATCCTAGCGATCCCGCTAGCTATGTGCTTCTGCCTGCCAACGCTAAGCGCCTCTATCGCGACCTTATCGACAAGCAGCCCGCTTTCGTGAAATCCTCCGAGGAAAGTGGCTTCAACCAGTACATCCCCGGCACCGACAAGAGCCGCGGTATCGTCACCACTGGTATTGCCTACAACTATCTGCTCGAAAACTTCCCCGGCGGCAAATGCCCCTATCCTATTGTTAAGATTACCCAGTATCCTCTGCCCACCGCTATGCTCAGCAAGCTCTATGACGAGTGCGATGAACTCCTGGTGCTTGAAGATGGCCAGCCCTTCGTTGAGGAACACCTCAAAGGCGCTCTCGGCAAAGGCAAGCCCGTGCACGGCCGCCTCGACGAGACCATCCGCCGCGATGGCGAGATGAACGCTGAGAAGGTTGCCAAGGCTCTTGGCATGGAAGTTGTCAATGGCCCCGCAGTTCCCGAGGTTGTCACTAACCGTCCTCCCGCACTCTGCCAGGGTTGTCCCCATATCGACAGCTATCAGGCAGTTATCGACGTGCTGAAGAAATATGAGAATGGCCGCGTGTTCGGCGATATCGGATGCTACACCCTCGGTTTCAACATGGGCGGTATCCACACCACCGTCTGCATGGGCGCTTCCATCACCATGGCTAAGGGCGCAAGCGAGATGGGCATCTTCCCCGCACTGGCAGTTATCGGCGACGGTACTTTCGGCCACAGCGGCATGACCGGCCTCATCGACTGCGTTAACGAGAAGGCTAACGTTGTTGTCATGATTCTCGACAACGATATCACCGCTATGACCGGTGGCCAGCCCTCTTCCGCCAACCAGAAGATCCGCAACATCTGCATCGGCCTTGGTGTCGAGCCCGAGCACATCCGCAGCATTGTTCCCCTGCCCAAGAACCACGACGAGTTCATGCAGATTCTTGAGGAGGAAATCAACTACAACGGCGTCAGCGTCATCATCCCCCAGCGCGTCTGCATTGTTGAGAACAAGAAGCGCATTGCAGCAATGAAGAAATAAATTTAGTGTGCGGTGGACAGTGATGAAGAGTTTTCGTCACTGTTCACTCATCACCGATTACTAAATACTAATATCATGAAAAAAGACATCATACTTTGTGGCGTAGGTGGCGATGGTATCGTTTCCGTAGCCAAGATCATCAGCGATGCAGCCCTCAACCTGGGCATGAACGTAAAACAGAGCGAAATCCACGGCATGTCGCAGCGTGGCGGTAGCGTGTTCTCTCACCTCCGCATCAGCTCCGAGCCCATCTTCGCCGATGTTATCCCCGAAGGCAAGGCCGACATTATCCTCAGCTCCGAGCCTATGGAAGCTCTCCGCTATCTTCCCTACCTGGCTGCTGACGGTTGCGTCATCACCAACTCCGACCCCTTCATCAACATCAAGAACTATCCCGAGATTGAGAAGGTGAACGCCGAGCTCGCAAAACTCAACAAGTGCGTCAGCTTCAACGCCAACCAGATTGCCAAGGATCTCAATGCCCGTGGCAACATGGTGCTCCTGGGCGCTGCTGCTCCCTACCTCGAGATTGAGTTCGCTGAGTTGGAGAAAGCTATCCAGAACATCTTTGGCCGCAAGGGTGAGGCTGTTGTCAACACCAACATCGCCGCTATCCGCGCTGGTCGCGACGCAAAATAATCTGCGTCAGCATAATAGTATCAAGGGCGAGGCCGTCAGGCTTCGCCCTTGCTCTTTAGGTGGCCTCCAAAAATTCTATAGGTGGCCTCTAAAAATTGTTTTTCTGACCGAGCTTGCTCGGCCAGAAGGACTGAAAGAAATTGCCAGAGATTAATCAGAAATTGCTAGTTATTAATAATTTCTGGAACATTTCTGATAAATTCTTTCAGTTCATAAGTTTCGCTTGCGAAACTTAGATTATCCAATTTTTAGAGGTCACCATTATACATTTGCTTTGTATAATTATACATTTTGGCGGTTATTGTTTGTTTTGGGAGTCGATGAGGATGGTCACCGGCCCATCGTTGATGAGCTCCACCTGCATGTCGGCACCGAACTCCCCGGTCTGTATCTCTTTGCCAAAAAGTTGGCTGAGGTGTGCGATGAATTTCTCATACATGGGAATCGCAAATTCGGGTCGCGAGGCGCGGATATAGCTGGGGCGGTTGCCTTTCTTGGTGCTGGCCATGAGGGTGAACTGGCTGACGAGGAGTATGCCGGCGTCCGACACCTCGGTGATGGGCAGGTTCATCACTCCTTGCTCATCGTTGAAGATGCGCATCCCCACAATCTTGCGGCAGAGCCAGTCGATGTCCTCGTCGGTGTCGGCATCTTCAATGCCAAGGAGTATCATCATGCCTTGGCCTATTTCCGATTTCTTCTGTCCTCCAATGCTGACGGAGGCCTGTGTACAACGCTGTATTACGATTCTCATGGTGGTTCTTTTTATCTTACTCGACGATTGCTAATTTGGCGAAAGCCAGCAGGAGGGTTTTCTGGCCTATGCCATCGAAGAATACGATGGCTTTGCGGTCTTTGCCCGAGCCTTCGACCGACATCACTTTGCCGGCACCGAATTTGGCATGAGCTACGCGCATCCCGGGTTGGATGGCGTTGATTTCGGCCGGTGAGTTCATGGCCGTTGGGCCTTGTGGTGTGGCTGCCGGCTTGGCCACAAGTTTGCGCGGTGCCGAGCCTGAGGGGGATTCTTTGCGTTTGAAGGTGCGTTCGGTCTCGGGAGAGTATTTCACTCCCTTGATGCCTCCAAATGCGCGGGGCATTTCGCCCACTTTGGGGAAGTTGCTCTGGCGGCGGGGCATGTCGATATATTGTGGGTCGATGTCCTCCACAAAGCGGCTCATCTCCTGGCACGACGACTGGCCATACTGGTAGCGGGTAGTGGCGTAGGAGAGGGTCAGCTGTTTCTCAGCGCGGGTGACTGCCACATAGAAGAGTCGGCGTTCCTCTTCCAATTCCTGGCGCGAGGAGATGGAGAGGAAAGAGGGGAAGAGGTTCTCCTCCATACCGCAGACATACACGTGCGGGAACTCCAGTCCCTTGGCGGCATGGATGGTCATCATCGACACCTTGTCGGCATCCTTGTCGTCGCCCTTGTCCTCAGAAGTGAGTAGCAGCACCTGTTGCAGGAATTGGTCAAGTGTGCGTAGGCCACTGACTTCCACTGGGTTCTCTTCGTCTTCAACAAATTGATCTTCTTTCTCGCAGAATTCCTGCACACCGTTGAGCAGCTCCTCGATGTTCTCGATGCGGTTGGCATTGTCGGGGTCGTCATCGTTGCGCAGCATAGTGATGATGCCGGAGTTGAACACAATCTGCTTGGCCAGGTCGTAGGCATTGGTGGTGGGGAGGATGGCGCTGAAACGCTTGATCATCATCACAAAGTCGGCAATGCGCTGATGAGTTGGGCCGTTGAGCCCCAGGCCGAAAGAGGGCAGGTTCTCCAGCACGGTCCAGATGGCCACCTCGTTGTCGGCGGCAGCAATACGCACCTTGTCGAGGGTGGTCTGGCCGATACCGCGTGCGGGATAATTGATTACGCGCAGGAGCGATTCGTCGTCGTAGTTGTTCACCACCAGTCGCATATAAGCCAGCACATCCTTGATTTCCTTGCGGCCATAGAAGGAAAGTCCTTGATACATGCGGTAGGGAATCTCGGCACGGCGCAGGGCTTCTTCAAGTGCGCGCGACTGCGAGTTGGTGCGGTAGAGGATGGCAAAGCTGCGGTATTCCAAGTCCTCGCGCAAATGAGCGTCGTGAATGGAGTCGGCCACCTGGCGGCCCTCGTCGCGTTCGTCGATGGCGCGAATCAGCTTGATGCGGTTGCCCTGGGCATTGTCGGTCCAAATCGCCTTCTCAATCTGCTCCTTGTTGTGAGAAATCACCGAGTTGGCGGCCTCCACAATCACCTTGGTCGAACGGTAGTTCTGCTCCAGCTTGAAGAGGTGCAGGTTGGGGTAGTCTCGGCGGAAGTTGAAGATATTCTGTATGTTGGCACCGCGGAAGGCATAGATGCTCTGCGCATCGTCGCCCACCACGCAGATATTCTGGAATCTTGCGGCCAACTTCTTGATGATGAGGTACTGCGAATAGTTAGTGTCCTGATACTCATCCACCATGATGTATTTGAAGCGGTTCTGATACTTCATCAGCACATCGGGAAAGTCGCGCAGCAGGATGTTCATATTGAAGAGCAGGTCGTCGAAATCCATCGACATAGAGTTGCGCAGCCGCTGGTTGTAGATCTTATAGATTTCGGCAATCATGGGCTTGTGCGAATCTTTGTCGGTCTGCTGTATCTCGGGATTGTTGGCATAGTCCTCGGGCGAGAGCAAGTTGCTCTTGGCCATAGAGATGCGGCCCAGCACAAAGCCGGGTGCGTAAGTCTTGGGGTCGAGGTTCAGGTTCTTGACAATCTGCTTGATAGCCGACTTCGAGTCGTCGGTGTCGTAGATAGTGAATGTGCGGATATAGCCCAGTTTCTCAGCCTCAGAGCGCAGAATGCGGGCAAAGACGGAGTGGAAAGTGCCCATCCAGATGTTGCGGGCATCGCCTCCCACCAGCTTGATGATTCGCTCCTTCATCTCGGTGGCGGCCTTGTTGGTGAAGGTGAGAGCCAAGATGTTGAAGGGGTCCACACCCTGCTCTATGAGGTGGGCGATGCGGTGGGTGAGGGTCTTGGTCTTGCCCGAGCCGGCACCGGCAATAATCATCACGGGGCCTTCGGTCTGGGCTGCTGCTTGGCGTTGGGAGTCGTTGAGTTGGCTGAGAATATTCATGTATTATCTATTAAAATCAGTAAAACGTAATTTATGTTCTTTTATTGCTCAGTAAGGGAAATTTAATAAATATATTGAATACATTTATTTTTATAATTATTCGCAAGTGGGTGAAAAATGTGTGTCTTGCATTTAAAATCTAGAATGTTAGGAGTTCTAGATTATCAGAAGATTGAATCTTGGCCGCTAAAAGCGACTTGAATGAGAGAATAAATGAGGATGAATGTCCAATCGATATAGAATACATTCTAGATATAGAATCATGATTCTATATCTGCGTCAAATTATCCGGCATTGAATGCTTGAGGCGGATTTGTTGTTAAATAGCTGTTAGTCAAATGGTAGTATATCATCATTCACATTATCAATAACTATCCGTCGCATCAGTATGGCCTTAAATCTAGAATATAGAATCGCAAAACACATTGATTACACACAAGTGTGCATACTGATGCAAAAACCCATTCTAGATTCTATATTTTGGAGTTTCCATACATTCTTTGTGCACCCTTGTGCTCCCGCTCCCCCAAGAGAACCGACCCCGTAGAATCAGCGGAGCTACAGCGGAGTTACAGCGAGCCAACAGCCAATCTACGCCCCCGCACAGTATGCCGATTCTATTTTTGTTGCATCGGATTTGCATTCCGATGATTCTTCTTATTAGGAGTTAAAATCCGATAAGCAAGGTTCCTTTTATTGAATATTCATGCGGATTATAAAATCCTTATTGTAAGCTGTGGCGGATAATAAATCCGCCACAGCGGCACATCCACAGGGTCTGATTCCCCAATATTACCCTAATGCAAAATTTGCACCCAGGGTTCTTGAATTCTCTTGAGAATCGCTTTGGGGTATGACGCACCGATTGGAAATCCCATAAGGTACTCTCCATTTTTGGGGCTTGGTCTTCCGAACACTGCAACGAAATTTCTGCATCCTTGGTGCTTCTGCATAGAAGGGGTGCTGTAATTTGCGATTGTTGTAGGTGTATGAACCAAACCTTGTATTTCGGGATGTTCTCGAGTAATCCAAGTCTCTTGTTTCTCAAACACTCTATCTAATTCTTCTTCGGATACATTAATATTAAAGGTGTCAACATCCTTTACGTGCCGATTGACCAAGACCCGAAATGCAGAAGCCGCAACAAATGGTGATTGAGCGTTTCCGATGGCTTTAAGTTGCTTGCCTCTAGCAATATTTTTTTCGGGATAGTCAAACTCGTCAATGTTCTTGGTCCAGTTGTCTACTTTTAGTTTAGGCTGGGGAACAAGGTGCATGACTAATCTGAAGAAAACATCTCTGTCCTTTACTGCCAAGAGCCAAAATCTATCTCGTTGATGGTTTGCGCCTAGATTTTGGCACGAGAGCTTGCAAATTTGAACCTTATATCCGATACTTTGCAAATCATTGCGAGCCTTATCAATGGCCTTGAATGTTACATTTTCACCAAATACAACTGGTGCCTCAGAGTCAATCACAAATTGAAACATCGCTTCCCAGAGGTTCTTCTCAGGAATATTGTTTCCGTGTGCAGCTGTGCTAAATGCTTGGCAGGGGAATCCACCACAAAGAACGTCAAATTTCCCTTTGAAGCTGTATCCTCCTAATTTGGTTACATCCTCATAAATGTCAAATGTGTCCATCCAACCATCTAGTTGCCTCTGCTTCAGAACACTTTGACAAAACTGATCAATTTCAACTGCTCCAACGCATCGGTGGTTTAAGAGTCTTCCTCCATATATTCCACCACCGATTCCTGCAAAAAGGTGAAATTCATTTATTGTTTCTGGCATATATGATTTATTTTCATCTATTATTAATCAATAACTGTAGCATTTTTTAGATTGTAAAAAGTAAGTGCTGTTTTGGCTGTTTCATAAAAGAAATCCTCATTCATATAAACCAATTTCTTCACGCCACTCAACCGGTTAAAGTATTGAATGATATGTCTATTCACTTCGCTAAATTTCTTGCGGGATTCATATTCAGAGAAAAACTTTAAGATTCCATGAGACGCTGAAGCCAATCTATATAACTTTGATTTTGAGAAGTTTTGAAGTAAGTCTGAGTTCTTTGCCCTCAAGATAACCTCTGTATACACATACGGATTCTCCAGAGATTCATCTTTTGTAAGGTAAACACTCCACCATAATCTATATAAAGCATTGTCCCACTTGCTGCTCATTAGAAATCTTTTTTGAATCGTAGATACAGACATTTCTTCTTGCCCAAACCACCGTTTCTTTACATATTCAAAATATTCAACATGAGTCAAGTACACCCAAAATGACTCTTGGGATGCAATTAATGGAGAGATGTCTTTATATGCTTCATAAAAAGCAATAGCATTTTCGTAGTCGCTTTTGCTAGCGTCTAACACCACCTTTCTACCCATTATTCCAGGCATTTTGTAAATATTCTTGCTAGGATCCTCAACTTCAAAAGTATCATTTGAATAAGCTTCAATATTTCCATTCTTAACTGACTTCTTCAGGGAATATACATAATCTTTTGAGAAAGTCTGCTGTAAGCTATCTTTAACTGTATGCATGGCCTAGAATCTTTTATAGTTCATCGGTTATTTTATCAAACATTCTTTGGACAGGATCTCTTAATAATTTTTGAGACAAACGAATCAAATTCTCCTTCTCTGTCAAGTCTCGATATTTTTTCAAGTCCTCTTCATGATTAACCCTATAGTGGATTGTTCTTTTCCAGAGTAACTCATAATCACCATCGTCAATATGGGGTTTCCAATCTTCTTGAAGAAGGACAGCAACTAAAGCACTTTGTACGACTGATGCATGAATTGCAGGTGCATATTGGGGATCTTGACTGAACTGCCTATACTGCTCCAATGTCTTTGTTGGCATTTCAACTACAATTTTATCCTCATCCGTAATATACGACATTTCTTCTTGTCCTTCGGGTGCTTCTCTAAATACCATTATTGATGAATATGCCTTTAAATTAGAATACTCAATATCAAAATCATAATGGAACTCATTAAAAACAGCCAAAACATCCCCTAAATCCATATCAAAAATCTCATTTTCGTAGTCCTCATGGAAATTAGGATTACTGTATTTGAAATCATTTCTAGCAATCAGCAGCGGGTGGAAATTGACCCGATTTGCCACTTCCCGCTTGGGTAGTTTGATTTCAAATTTCTTGCTTGAGCTTTTTATGCAACGTCGATAATGGGTCGTTGGACAGTCTATTTCAACAATATATTCAGCAACTCCTTCTGCAATATAATTGTTCAAACATTCATCCTCCATTACAAGAGATAGTTTCAATACATAATCCCCCTCATCATCTTTGGTTATTGGTTCTAAGATTACGTTGTCTTTGCATAAAGCAGGGACAATGTCGTCAGTCCCTACAGCAAGAACAGGATATGGGTAAGAAAAGTTATTCTGTGACATAGGCTACAAGCGATATGCAATGTTTAATATTGTCTTCAAATCTGAATTTTACCTCGTTAGTTACTCCCGATCTAAGGGAAACTCCTCTAATTGAGGATTGAAAAATCTTACCTACTTGAGACCATGCAAGATCAATAATTTCCTCTCCTTCCTCTCCTTGTGTACTAATAATTATAACCGCATTTTCTATATCCTCTTTTGTCTTAATTTTTGCAGTATAAACGAGTCCATCTTCCTCAAACTTGGCGAGTATCTTAAAAGAAACTGGCATGAATTTCCTTTGTGGGATATGAGGACCATCACCTCCAGGAATCACGGGCTCAACAGGTGGAAAAATTGGGTTAGGGCCAGGTTGTGGAGGTGTCGGTCTAGGTGTAGTTGGGGTGTTTGGCGGTACCAAAGGTGCAGTACTGCCACCAGGTTCTTCGCCCTTGGGATCATCAGTTATTATTGTGACTGTGCCTAATGTCTCAGGAATGGGGTCCTTATTCACCATTGTAGGACCATTGGCCTTTGTCGTCAATGCTCCGTTTTCATCTTGGGTAGTACCTTCTGATATTGTACCATTTGTGCTTCTTGTATTACCATTCTTGGCATCAAAGGATTCTGTTGCATACAGGAAATTATCAAGTTCGGCAATTTCCACTTCTCTTGCTGAGTTGCTAGCGAAATAATCTCGAATGCATTCTCGAACATAACGTTCAAGAGCTTTAATTGCTTTGTATGCTTTCCCCTCATCGGTTTCTGGCTGGTTTTTAAAACCTTCGACTCGCTTGATGTCCCAAGCATCATGGGCAGGGGGTTCAGCTTTACGTAATGTATCGTTTGCAATACCCTCTTCACAGACCAAAACACCGCTTAATCCACGCTGGCCTCTAATAGATGGTGCGTCAATTACCATATACCTTTGTCTCATGCGGACATATCTATCTTTTGTGTCCTCATTTCGCATAAGATAGAACATGACCTTTCCAACATGCTTTAACTGATCGTTCTTAAAACATACACATTTTTGCTCGGTTTCTGAATTTTTATCAAAAGGCTCTGCTGTTTTTACGGCCTCATAATAGGGTCTTGGGTTACAGTAACCTAAAAAAGAATCAGAGTAATCACTCAAAGTAGGGAAGAATTTTTGCATCAACTCATCAAGCGTGTCGCAAGAAATCCTCACTTCTGCTTGCCCATCATCCTGCCAGTCAAATAAAACCTCAAGCTTATTACGGAATATTGCTAGCCAAAAATTCAGTAGTACGGATCGAACAATATTCTCCTCATAATTTTTCATTTCTTCCTGAGCATTGTTCACATGCAACAAGTAAATGTCCGAACCTGGCTCGTGCCTTCTAAATTTTTCCGGAATATGTAATTCGTTCTGAATGGGTTCGCCATTTCCATCGTCAAAGAATCCTGACCAGTGATATTTTTTGTCACCTATCTTGTGTGTGCATAGCATTGCACTTCCTTGAAATGTCGTTGAGCCATCAGGAGTTCTAGATGATACCAATACACTGTGAGAATTAGAAAATTCATAATATGCTGCCTTACCAAATCCGTAAGAGCCACCAGCTCCAGCAGAGTCCTTACTTGAATTACCGATTGACTGTACGAAGCTATAGAACCCGCACTTCTTTGAATCCTTCTCATAGTCCATACCTCTCGTATTGTAGTCAGACACTCTTAGATATGTGATTTCATTATCCTCATGTTCATTGAGGAATTGTGCCATTCGTTGATAGTTTGAACTTTCAGGATAGTCAACACTTATTGCTTTTACATGTGCCTCAATCTCACGAATATCTGCACCAAGTACTCCATCAATTGATCCGAAAGCATACTGAACAACTACGGGCTTATCTTTGTCCAACTGTACGTCCAAAGAATTTTGGATAGACTCCCTGACCAATGCAGAGAAGATATCTTGAGACTTGAAATGCTCGGCAGTGGAATTGTTCGGACCTTGGTCCATCCCAACAGGAGCATCAGAAAATGTCCACTTAGCCATATGCTTTATGTATTACTTATTAAAAGAGAATCCACCTTTGCCTACACTTTTGTTTAGCTCATTAGTGTAGACTGCCTTTGCATCTTTAAGGGCTTTGCCAATCTCATCGAACATGTGATTCACATCCTCCTCGTCATATTCATAGTTATTACGGTTTGAACAGTTTTGGAGAAGTCCTAAATAATCAATAATTTTCTGAACACGATTTGTCGCAACCTTTGTGAATCTTTGTCTTTTTGCACTTTTTTCCATGGCAATATTTTTAAATTATTTCAAGTGCAAATATACGACTTATTTCTCATATACCAAATAATAATTCTAGAAAATGTTGCAATGAGTTGAATTTTAGCAAAATAATTTTTATCGTATTGAGCGCGAAATGCGAAATTTTATAAGAAATATTCACTACATTTACAAAATATAGTACATGTACTGCAAAAATATTCTACAAAATTTCAAATATCCTGACATGGGAGAAGGGTGTAAATGCAAATTGTTGACTACATATAAAGAAATTAATAATATCAAAGATATTTATCAAATCAACCAACAAGTGCAACAGAGTCAACCAGGTTAACTGTATTTGTATAATTTACAAATATACTATATATTTTTGAAATATGGAAAAATATCCCAATTTTTTTCTCGTAAGGCTGTTGTCCCGGTAGATGCTTATAGGAGATTTCCCGGAACCACGCCATCAAAGAACGACCTCTTTGGGGAGAACTACCGTAGCAGGTCATTCCAGTTCTTGTTGTATGATTGCAGAAATCTTGCGCAGGTGATGCTATTTAATATTTTTTAACGCTCGTTAAAATTGCTGACTACTTCAATTCTGTCACAACGATATTTGGGTTGCGGAGGTCGGCAAAACTTTTCTCCATGCGGTCGCAGAGGCTTAGTCGCAGATCCACCTCTAGGCTGCATGCCATGTCGTATTGCTGGTTTTGTGGCACCATGGAATATTCTTTGAGGATTTTCATCACCGAGTTCATCGACAGGTAGTCGAACTCGATGCGGTACCGTTTGTCTACTGTGCATTCCTTCACCTTGGCCTGGCTCAAGGCGTCACGGGTGGCTTCTTTGTAGGCTACTATCAGTCCCGAAGTGCCCAGCAGTATGCCGCCAAAGTAACGCACCACCACCACCAGCACGTTGGTGAGTCCGGCCGACATAATCTGGCCGTGGATGGGACGGCCGGCAGTGCCAGAGGGCTCGCCGTCGTCGTTGGCACGGAAAGTCTCGCCTTTAGGCCCCAGGGCATAGGCGTAGCAGTGGTGGCGGGCATCGAAGTATTCTTTCTTGATGCGGTCCACATGCTCCTTGACCTCGGCTTCGCTCTCTACATGGAAGGCGAAAGCCAGGAACTTGCTGCCTTTGTCCTTGTATAGTCCCTCGGCAGGTGCTGCTATTGTGCGGAAAGTATCTTCCATGATGTAGGATTTATGAATTATGAATTATGAGTATGGCGGAGGCCGGTATGCGGCAGCCCACTCATAATTCATAACTCATAATTCATAAGTATTAGATTAGAATTCAGCGGTCTTGGGAGTGCGGGGGAAGGGGATGACGTCGCGGATGTTGGCCATGCCGGTGACGAAGAGCATCAGGCGCTCAAAGCCGAGGCCGAAACCAGCGTGGGGGCAGCTGCCGTAGCGGCGGGTGTCGAGATACCACCACATGTCTTTCATGGGGATGTTCATCTCGTTGGTGCGGGTCATCAGCTTGTCGTAGCTCTCTTCACGCACGGAACCACCGATGATTTCGCCAATCTGGGGGAACAGCACGTCGGTGCCCTGCACGGTCTTGCCGTCGTCGTTCTGCTTCATGTAGAAGGCCTTGATATCCTTGGGATAGTCGATCATGATGACGGGTTTCTTGAAGTGCTCCTCAACCAGGTAGCGCTCGTGCTCGCTGGCCAGGTCGGCACCCCAGAACACGGGGAACTCAAATTTCTTGCCGTTCTTGACAGCCTCTTCCAGGATGCGGACACCCTCGGTGTAGGGCAGGCGCACGAAATCGGTGTCCACCACACTCTTCAGACGCTCAATGAGGCCCTTGTCAATCATGTTGTTGAGGAACTGCAGGTCGTCGGCGCAGTGGTCCAGAGCCCAGCGCACGCAGTATTTGATAAACTCTTCTTCAAGAGCGGTGAGGTCGTCGATGTCGTAGAAAGCGATTTCGGGTTCTACCATCCAGAACTCTGCCAGGTGGCGGGGAGTGTTGGAATTCTCGGCGCGGAAAGTGGGGCCGAAGGTGTAGATCTTGCCCAGTGCGGTGGCACCCAGCTCGCCTTCAAGCTGGCCGGAGACGGTGAGGCTGGTCTGCTTGCCGAAGAAGTCCTGCTCGTAGTCGATGCTGCCGTCCTCTTTGCGGGGAGGATTGCTCATGTCGAGGGTGCTCACTTGGAACATCTCGCCGGCACCTTCGCAGTCGGAGGCGGTGATCAGGGGAGTGTGGAAGTAGAAGAATCCGCGCTCATGGAAGAAAGTGTGGATGGCATAAGCCATGTTGTGGCGGATGCGGCAGATAGCGCCGAAGGTGTTGGTACGGGGGCGTAGGTGGCCGATCTCGCGGAGGAACTCCATTGAGTGGCCTTTCTTCTGCAGGGGGTAGGTATTGGGGTCGGCCTCGCCGTAAAGGGTGATGCTTTCGGCCTGGACTTCAACGTTCTGTCCGGCACCCTGCGACTTTACCAGCTTGCCGTCGACTCCGATGCAGGCACCGGTGGTGATGCGGCGCAGCAGGTCCTCGTCGAAGTTGGCCAGGTCCACAACCACCTGGATGTTGTTGATGGTGGAGCCGTCGTTCAGTGCGATGAAGGCAACATTCTTGTTGCCGCGTTTTGTGCGCACCCAGCCCTTGACATTGATAGTGGTGTCAATCAGCGGTTCTACTTCACCATGGAAGAGTTGTATGATTTCAGTACGTTTCATAATATGTTGTTTTTTAGTTATCAGTGTTTTTTTTGTGTTGATTTGTTGTCGCAAAATCAGATTAACAAAAATCAGGTCAACAAATCAACATTCATTCTTCTCAAAGTTTTCCCAGCAGTTCGGCCAGCTCCACATCGGAGGCGAATTTCACCACGCGTTCTTCTTGGTCGCGGCGGCAGATGAGCAGGGTGCCGTTGTTGCCGGCCACGATGTAGTCTTCCAGCCCTTGCAGGATGATTTTCTTGTCCTGTGGGATGTGGACTACGGTGTTCTTCACATCGTAGGCAAATACTTTGCCCGACACGAAGGCGTTGCCGGCTTTGTCGTGCTCGCAGGTGTTGTAGAGCAGGTCCCAGGTCTCCACATCGCTCCAGCCGAAGGATGTCTCCAGCGCATGCACGTTTTCGGCCTTCTCCATAATGCCGAAGTCCACCGAGATGGTCTCGCACAGCGAGTATAGGCGATGAATGTCTTCCACCATGGTGCCGAGTCCTATGGTGCTGAATGCCTCGGCAATCGACGGCAGATGAGTTTGGAAGGCTTTTAGCAGTGTGTTCAGGTGCCACACGAAGATGCCTGCGTTCCAGAAAAATTCGCCTGTGGTGATGAACTGGCGAGCAATCTCGGTGGGAGGTTTCTCGGTGAAAGTCTTCACTTTGTGCAGCCGGCTGTTGGCTTCCGAGACGGGGTCTTGCGAAAACTGGATGTAGCCGTATTTCGATGAGGGGTTGGTGGGACGCACACCCAGGGTGACGATGTAGTCGTGCGTGGCTGTTATCTCCAGGGCCTGCCGTATGTCCTCGGCAAAGGATTCCTCACCGAAGATGGCGTGGTCGGAGGGTGTGACAACGATGTTGGCATCTGGGTCCAGATGCTTGATTACCGCTGCGGCATAGGCTATGCAGGGGGCGGTGTTGCGGCGGTAGGGCTCGCCCAGCACCTGGTAGTCCTTCAGTCCGGGCACTTGTTCGTGCACGCGCTGCACGAACTTCTTGCCGGTCACCACGATGATGTTCTCTCTCGGGCAAATCTTTTCGAATCGCTCCACCGTGGACTGCAGCATCGACTTGCCGGTTCCCATGATGTCCAGAAACTGCTTGGGTTCGTCGTGCTCAGTCACCGGCCAGAATCTGCTGCCCGGCCCGCCAGCCATTATTATGCAATAATTATTCGCCATGTGGTTGTTTTTTTTGTTGATGGAGTTTGGGAGTTGATGAAGTTTAGGAGGTTTGGAGTTGATGGGGTTTTGAAGTTTTGAAGTTGATGGAGTTTTGAAGTTTAGGAGTTATTTGCGTTAGACACTCATAAATCTTAAATCATAAATCCTAAATCAAATTACACGCTCACTTCGCCCTTGATATGCGGATGCGGGTCGTAGCCCTCCAGTTGGAAATCCTCGTAGTCGAAACTGAAGATATCTGTCTTCTCGGGGTTGATTCGCATCGTGGGCAGCTGGCGCGGCTCGCGGGTCAGCTGCAGGCGGCACTGCTCAATGTGGTTGTTGTAGATGTGAGCATCGCCCAGGGTGTGGATGAAGTCGCCATACTTCAGGCCGCAGGCCTGCGCAATCATCATCGTGAACAGCGCATAGCTGGCAATGTTGAAAGGCACACCCAGGAAGATGTCGGCCGACCGCTGATAGAGCTGGCAGCTCAGCCTTCCGTCGGCCACATAGAATTGAAACAGAATATGGCAAGGCGGCAGGTGCATCTCCTCCAGCTCGCCCACATTCCACGCCGACACCAGCAGGCGGCGCGAGTCGGGGTTGGTCTTGATGTCGTGTATCAGCTGGCTGATCTGGTCCACATGGCCGCCGTCCTTTGTGCCCCAGCTGCGCCACTGATGGCCGTAGATGGGACCCAGCTCGCCGTCGGGGCCGGCCCATTCGTCCCAGATAGAAACCTTGTGGTCATGCAGATACTGCACATTGGTGTCGCCGCGCAGAAACCACAGCAGCTCATAGATGATGGAGCGCAGATGCAGCTTCTTGGTGGTCAGCAGCGGGAATCCGTCGTCCAGATGGAACCGCATCTGATAGCCGAAGGTGCTAATGGTGCCGGTGCCGGTGCGGTCGCTCTTGGCCACGCCGTTGGTCAACACATGCTGCAGAAGGTCGAGATACTGTTTCATTATTTTTTAATTTTAATATATAATAACTCCAAAACCCAATTATTATTATACGGCGGCGATAATATTTTTTCGTTCTCGCGCTGCGGCGGCCTTCGGCTCTCGCGCGGGCCCTATCTGCGCCCATTAGTTTTACCTTATTTATACTATATTTATACCTTATTTATTCTATTATATATAGGATAAATATAGTATAACTAAGGTATAA
>JAZLLD010000041.1:0-29859 GCA_045597945.1 Bacteroidales bacterium | reverse complement strand
AAGCTGAGCCCATGCGCCACTTCACCTCCCATTCCCGCCGCCTCAAATAGTCCGGCACCTGACTGTCAAATACAAAGCCTCGACCCTCACGGGCCGAGGCTTTTTTCAATGTTGAATAATGGTTCCCGCCTAATGTTGCCACCAGACAAAGGGGTAGCTGATTGTGATTATTTGTTTGGATTTTGTCCAAAAGTGGCAATTTATTTGTTTGGATTTTGTCCAAAAATGGCAAATTATTTGTTTGGATTTTATCCAAACTCTTCATTTATGTATTGTAATACAATTAATTGAAATGCCAGCTTATTTTATTTTCGTTACAATAGAGTAATTTTAGCAAAAAAGTTGTATCTTTGCACTTGAAATAATACCTATTTATACGATGTATTTTGAAAGGAATATAGACAAAAGTCTCTCTGAATGGGTTTCACGTCCTAATCGTAAGCCATTGCTCCTGCGTGGCGCCCGTCAAGTAGGTAAATCAACAGCCTGAAGTACTTCGCCATATTGAAGTATTGCCAATCTATGCGGCCTCGCGTCTTTCCAAGCACTTATGATCTGCCGGTATAGATGTCTGCTTCGGCAGTAATCATCTAAGGTGCTAGTGATGAGTTCCCCGGTGGGGGACTTGAATAGGGGCTACATTAGCAGAGCCAAGTCTCCATTCAGGTGTGCCTCCGGCACACATAGACTCTATGCCATAGATCCCACAGGCATTTGGGTTGACCCAAATGCCTGTGGGGTTTAGCACCGACCCAAAGTCGGTGGAGTAGTGTCTCCGACACTTTGATAGCCGTAGACAAGATTACTGATAATAGCAAGATCTAATGATCATAGCCCTCATGTGTATGGGAAAGAATATCCGCAAGAACGAAATCCAACTCAAACGTATAAAACATACGTTAGTACCGAATCAATTATTATGAAGATTAATGCGGATTGAAAATCCTTATAGTACATTTAGTCGGATTATAAAATCCGACTAAACGGCAAGTGGTTAGAACCTACTGGAGGACTGAACCTAATAGAACCTTATAGAATATTGGGTTTGACAACAAATCCGATTCCAACGAACAATCATATTGAGATATTTATAGGATGTTTGACTCGCCCCATGAAACAGCCACCATTACAGACTATATTCCAATATGGACAAGCTGAACACGATTTTCGCTGAAGCCCATCCTGTATTTCCTTGAATTTTGATGAAACCAGCTCGTCATAATGTTTCGCACTTGTTATCTTGTTTTCTGCAAACAAATTACCTAATATTTCAGGAAACTGGTTACAGAATCGTATATTGTATTTGGCGTCAATTAACCCTGCGCAATAAAGTGAACAAATAGCACCACCTTTTGCTGTTGGGATTTGGGTATTTAAGAGATAGCAGAATGGAATCAGATGGTCTTGCCCTATGTGAATTCCAGATTTCTCGGATTCAGTTAAAACAAATTCGTAAATAGGAACAATTGTATCTCTTTCTAAGAATATTTCCGCAGTGCAATCTAAAGTCAAATCCACTTCTATCCTGTCCAAAGAAAAGTCAGCAACTCGTTTTATCTCTGACATTAGAAGATCCTTGTTGGTTTGTGCTGTTATTTGGACTTCAAGTGCACGTTTCCCTGGATAGTTCAATAATAACTTTTCTTTAGTGATTGCTTTCGCGAACTTGAAATTGTATATGATTCCATCAGATTCCCTCGGCGCAATTCCTAAAATCTTATTATTTATTGCATTTGTAAAGATATTCACACTGCGGAAATATTTCTGTGCAATAATAAAGAGGTCTTCGAATTTCCAATGAACGGTTGGCTCCCCGCCCATCATTTTCAGTTGAAAATAACCTTGAGATGAGAAGAATCGACATAGTTCAACAAAGTGAGCCATGTCCATTTCTGAATTGTTGCGAACATTACTGTTGAAACAGTTCGGACACTTAGCGTTACATCTTTCTGTCACATAGAATCGGATACTTTTCATACTATTTTCTTTAGCCAAGGTAATTCTGTGTTGTTTATTATGCTATCTTCTGTTATGCAATCCTGAAAAATATGGCATTTCCCGTTGCATTTGGTTTGAAACAGGATGCATTTGTGGCATATTTTTTCAAATGCAATTGTTCTCATTTTTGCGGATTCGTTTCTGACATAATTACGGAGTATCTGAAAAGGAATTACCGTATCGTTTTGAAATAAATTGATTAATTGCTTTGAATGAAGATTACAAAATCTAACGTTATAACTGCCGTCAATCAGAACTGCCTCTTCAGGACAAATAGATGAGTATTGATGAGGAGGGAGCTTTAGCCCGTAAATAAAACAATATGGAGCACTAATTTGGCATGTAACACGAGAGTTAGGAATTCTTATCAGTTCGTCATATAGTAAAGTAAGATTTTTTGCAATACGTTTCCTGTCCGAGAAAATGTCAGTAGAGTTGTTTAACACAAGATGAAGAGAGACGCCGCCATTTCCCAACAGGGTAATTCGATAAGCTTCGTTTACAATCTTACAGATGTTGCTAGTTCCATCTACAACAATATCCATTATTCAATCACCTTCACGACCTAATAGCAATCGTTCTTTATCAAGCACGTTAGAATGATAAAAATTATAGACAATGGCGTCGGAAGGCCGTGGGTAACAAGTTTTTAAAGCCTGTTCATTTATTCCATTCGTAAAAAGTAATACTTCAGGGAAATACCGTTGTGCTATTCTATACATTTCTGGGAAAGCTTTATTTGTTGTTGGCTCTCCTCCCATTAAAGACACTTTTGTCATCCCATTTTCGGCGAAATATTGACAAATACTATAGAAGTGATCAATATCCATCTCAACAGATGTTCGTCCAGAAGCATTCATGCAATGGGGGCAGAAAGCATTGCAACCTTCTGCCACCCATATTCTAACCATTCGTAATGACATATAACTCTTTAGTTCAGTACTGTAGTGCAGTCATTCGTCAAAGAGTTGATGGTTTCAACTACGATAGTTCTGGGTTTAACGTAACCTTTTTCCATGTGTTTGATTTTTTGATTAATAATAAGTTGATTATTCTGATGAGCACAATTGTGCAGACATCCATTCTGCTATGAGATCTGATGCATCTTTCTTTGCAACATCGATAGGAATTGAATATTTATTTACTAGTTCATTTGCAACGATATCCAGATCGAAAATTTTGCCTTCCAAATAATTCCAAAGGTGTGCAGCTGATGAGTTCATGGTAATAATCCTACTACAACTACCATCCTCTAATAAGAAATGAGCATTATCTAGTTGCCTTAATTTATAATCGGCCTGCAGTTTCATACATACTGGTTGATTAATTGAATACCAATTCTTTTTTTGAACTTTTGTATTTATGTTTAATCGTCTTCTTCGTCGACACCCATCCATCTTCTAATGCGATCAGGAGTCCAGGGATCCTTTTCGTAATCATTACAATCTTCAACATCCGCTATGTTTTCTTCGTAATACCCACAGTATCCGTAACCATCATGATACACACAACTATCACAATATTTTCTCCCCATATTAATAGTCCCTATGTCTGTGTCGGGCGCAACCTTTGTATGCGGCTCGGCTCAAAGACGCAAGTATGTACAAAAAAAGTGGAGCCTTCCATTACCGACGATATTTCAGTAAGGTAGGGCTGGACTCCCCGAAAAACGAAAAATAAGGTCTAGGTGAAATGCTCCACTAGGCCGTATCGTAATGGTGTACGAATACAAACCAAGCGAGCTCATCAACAGACTTTATTCCTACGTTTTTCGTAAAATGTCCAGTTTTACCTTACTCGGAATAAAGCGTATAATGCGCTTTTTTAATAACTTGCGATGCTACAACTCGCTAGCATCGTATTTGCAAATATACACATTATTTTGATAATGGCAAATTTTTTATTGCGATGGATGAAAATGTGCGCCCCCTAAGTTTTATGTTACTGATATGGTTATTCAGATAATAGATTTGGCGGGGTGGGGGAATGGTTGTACTTTTGCATTGTGGTTCAGATGTATTTTTGGCCACAGAACAGATTAATAACCTTTTAAAACCAATCAATTATGAAAAGATTTGCTAAGACTTTGTTGTGCTGCCTTCCCTTTCTGGGTGTGGCTTGTTCCTCCTCGGATGACATTGTTACCACTACGGTGACGCAGCTGGATCTGGAGAAGTATTTGGGGCAATGGTATGAGGTTGCCCGGTTTGACCACCGCTTTGAGCGCGGCTTGGTGGGCTGCATGGCCAACTATTCCATTAACGACGATGGCACTGTAAAGGTGCTGAACACTGGCTATGAAGACTCTTTGGATGGTAAGTACAAAGAGTCGGAAGGCAAGGCCCGCCGCCCCGACGACAGCAAACCCGGGCAGTTGGAAGTGTCGTTCTTCCTATGGTTTTACAGCGAATACAATGTGATGGAGTTGGCCGACGACTACCGCTATGCATTGGTGGGTAGCAAGACCGACAACTATCTCTGGATTCTCAGCCGCACGCCGCAACTTGACCCTGCCGACAAGGCGTTTTTGCTGGCTCAGGCCAAAGCCCGCGGCTACGACACCGACAAACTCATCTGGGTGTTGCAGAAAGAGGACTAGGGCCTTGCACCGGCCAGCAATCTGCCAGTATGGCTCCTGTGTAAATCCTTGCTATCACCATTTCAAACTCATTGCAACTTCATTCGTCGAATGAAGTTGCAATGAAGTTGGAATGAACTTGCAATGAAGATGGTCTGGAATTACTGGGACGGAAAGGCCCCACATCACCGACTGCCTCATGGGTATGAATGGCTGGCCGGAGACTTATTAAGCTAGTCTGGTAGTTGAGGGTAGGGCTTGTGGTTATTCTGTGCGGAAAGGTCTTTGTGTTGCATTCTTAATACCTTCTATGCTATCATAGAAATGAATGCCGTGCTCCTCGATGAGCGAACAATCCATAGCAAGGTTTCTGGGCTGGGAACAAAACCGTTCTTCGTCCGGGAGAATCCACATAGCCGGGTCTTTCAGACCTAAGAGCTTTGCCGCGGCTAGATGGAGGTCATAACTATTAAGATTGTTGCTACTTCCGAAATTGTAGATACCGCCTGGCAGTGTGATGCATTTCTCTATGTTTCTGACAACTTCCCATACGTATGTCACACCGCGGTATTCGTGAATTGCCACGTTGAGGTTGGAGCCCTCGCCATAGGCTTTCAGCAGATTGGCCAACAGGTTGCCGTTCTGCTTCATAGCACTCCCTGGCAAGTCATACATCCACGTCAATCGAAGCCCTATCGCTTGTGGATAATTACGCAGAACCCTTTGCTCGGCTTCGAGTTTGTGCAAACCATAAACATTGACTGGCTGCATCGCATCCCATTCTTTGAGTGGGCCAAGCAAGGGTGTTCCATTGTACACTTGGTCGCTCGACATGAATATGAGTCTTGCCCCGGTGAGTTTGCATGCCTTTGCAATTCTCACAGAGCCTTGCACATTCACTCGGTGCGAATCCTCGGCATGTTGCTCGCAATACCAGGTGTTGCTGAGTGCCGCACAATGAATTACAACATCGGGCAGATGCTCTTCCATGTAATCCTTCCGGGCTTCTTCGCGGCTGACATTGAGTTCATTATGGGTAGGCAACAGCAACTCATACCGATCCTTTAGGTAATAGGCCAAACGGCTTCCCAAGAATCCACTGCTGCCTGTTATCAGAATCTTTTGCATGGGTTTATTCGTTGAATATTGATATTTTTGTTGCTACGGGGAAAGCGATGGGTGATATTCGCGATGGTTTAGAAGGTCAGTTCTACACCAAAGGTGCGCACTTTGGGCAGGCCGGTGTCGCGGCGATACTCGGGCAGGAGGTTGTAGAAGAGGCGCATGCCTTTGAAACCAGGGGTGTATTTGGACATAAAACTGATGCCTGCCTCAAGTTTGAAGGGGTTGCGGTAATTGCCTTTTTGCGGCTCTAGGTTTACGTAGTTCGGGTTGGAGTCGGCATAGAACTGTTTTTGTACGTAATTCTTTCTTAGGTTTACTCCGGCAAAGAGGTCGAGACACAGGGCAGTTTGGGTAGGTTTGTCAAGCGCCCAACCGAGTTGAACGGGGATGCCCAGATAGAAGCAGCTTTCCACGATGCGTGAGGGGGAGGAAGAAGGTGTGGCTATCTGAAGGAGTCCATTCTCATCCACGGCCACTTGGTTGAAAAACGGGCTTGCGCTCATGTCGAATCTTACGCCTGTGTTCACCCACCACTTGGGCGCAAGTTGGAATTGGGAGTAAAGATCAAACCGTATGCCAAACTGAACACCATCGGATAATTTGTAGGGGCTTGATCCCGGCAGGTTGGAGTTGTTCCACCGATTGTACAAGTACATTCCCACGTAAACTTGGTGGTCCCAAATATTCTTGTCTTGATCGTTCACATAGATTTTGCGCAGTGTGTCGGCATCGCAGTAGAAAGCGTTTTTGTTTAGGCGTACTACCTGGGTGCTGTCGGGGAAGGTGTAGCAATCTTTGCCATGGCCCGAGTGCAGGTCCACTGAGAGTTCCTTCTGCGTGTAGTTTTTGATAACGATTCGGCTACTCCCATAACCATCCAATGAGATATCGTCTCCTGCCAAGGTGTTGACAATCAAGTCGGCGGCATCTTTGATGTATATATAGCATTCGCCTTTGCCTCGCAGTGTGTCGGCCACAAGTCTTGCGCCTTCACCAAGTTCCATACTCTCTTCGCCTATCGTGAGGTTTTGGGCATAGGCGGTGGCACGATTGTTGAGTGTCAGGTATTTGTTGGCAAAATTTGAATGGATTCTTACCTCTTGGCCTTCCATGTGAAGGGGGGCACGTTTGAGGAAGAGTGTCTTCTTCTTGGCATTGTAGCCAAAGATACTGTCGAGATGTTCGCTGTCGGTTTGAGACTGCGGCATGACGAGCGACACCAAGGTGGAATCATCGGTGCGGGGCACCAGCGTGACTTTCCAGCCAGAATTGATGGTGATTTCTGTCACCTTGCCCTCAATGGGTTGGGTGTAGATGACTGTGTTTTGTGCTGTTGCCGTAGCGGTGAGCATCAGCAGGGCGATAATGAGTGAGGAGAGGTATTTCATGATATTGTTATTGTTTTGTGACGTTAACTGGTTCTCGCGCCGGCTGCTGCCCAGTTAACGTTAAAGTTAATGTCAAAGTTAAAAAGCCATAGCCAAGAGCGGTTGACTTTCTTCGATGGGATTGCCGAGGAGGTCCTTAGCGGGTTTCTGGCAGTCGCGTATTTTCTTGTCGCTGTAGGCCACCAGGGCATTGGTTCGGATTATGCGAATTTCGGGTACGATAGTGTCGGTTTCGGCATCCTCAATATCGAAGATGGGCATGGTTTCGGCCAAGTCGGAGTGCTCGTATTCAACCGTTTGTGGAATTACGGATTCTTCTTCGGCTTGCTGTTCTGTCACCGGCACCACTTCATTGATTACTGCCATCGTGTGGGACTTGGTGTTGCGCACCTTGGCTATCAAAGTCGAGGGCACAGCTTCTACCACGGTGGGAGCGACTACTGCGGCAGGGGTATCGACCTTATCCACGATTTGAGCCACCTGGGCGGTGTCGGCAGGCTTGAGCAATAGCACCAGGGCCACGCTGGCAGCCACGGCAGAGGTCCAGTAGGGCCACAGCGGACGACGTTTCTCGGCAGCGGCCAGGCGGTCGATCTCATCCATGAGGTGCTGCTGACGGCGCTGGTTGCGGCTGTGGGCGGCGAGCGATGCGAGCAGTTGCTCTAGCTGGGTGTCGGGGTTGTTATCTTTCATTGTTCAACATTTTTCTGAGGTTGCTAATGGCTCGTGAGAGCGTGGTATAAAGGTTGGCGGTGCTGATGTGGAGCTGCTGCGTGATGGCTGCGGTGTCCATGTCGTCGTGATATTTCATCATCACCACCTTGCGCTGCAGGTCGGGCAGGTTATTCACCATCTGCATGGCCTGGAGGTAGTGTTCTTCGGTGTCGTCGGGCGGTGGGTCGGCTGCCATGAGGGTCTGCTTATCGATGGTCTGGGTGGGGTGCTGACGGCGAAGAGTGTTGATGCATCGTCGCTTGACTATGGTGATGCAGAAGGCCTCGGTGCTGTGGGCGGCAATCAGGGTGTCGCGTTGTTTCCAGAGGTCAACCATAGCGTCCTGCACAGCGTCTTCGGCTGCCATCTCGTCATGCAGCAGACTCTCGGCCATACGCTGCATGGCAGGCTGGTGTTGCAGGATGATATGTTTGAATTGCTCTGTGGTGTTCACTTTTTGTTGTGCTTTTGTCAGGTAGTCGCAGCAATAGCCAAAATCTTACAAAAAAGAGGATTTTTTTTGCAACAGAATATTATTTTTACCCCAAAAAGGTTGTCACTGCGGTAATAGAAGAATAAGTGTCGCTCATCCTATGGGGTGGTTTCACTTCATAGAGAGAGGTTGTCCCGTAGAATCACGGAACTAGTTAGAATATTTATAATAAGGTATCATCCAGTTGCTTCTTGGTCTTAGATATTTACAAAAGAGGATACGTTTGAGATATGGGTAGAGACCAAGCCATACGCAGATGAACCATATTCTCTCGCGGTATGAGGGCTTGTATAGCTCGCTGCCAAGCAGATATACTCGGTTGACTTCAGGGAATGTCTTCTTCCAAAGTTTGTGCACCTGGCGGTCGTCAATATACTTGATGAGCAAGTTCCTGATTCTTGCTTTATAATTGAGTATCAAATAGGGTTCGTACTCTTCGTAAGCTCCTTTTGATTTTAGAAAGTCTACAATCAATTGGAAGTTGGTCTTGAAACTTTCAAATAATTTGGTTCTGGCTTCTTTAGTGGCATCCCGTGATACAGAAGATTCTTGGTAGAAGTAGTAGTACAAAGGTTCTGGAACTCCGGCAATTTTTTTGGAATAATAGGCTAATTGGACGGTGATGGGTTGGTCGCAGATTTTGTTGCTCACAGGCCACATTATCTCGTTCTTGGTGTATATTTCGCGCTTAACAAGTCGTGTCCAAAGTGAGCCAAATGTCTGTCTTGTAATGATTCCGAACCGCACATTTTCGCCATCACCTATCACACCTTCGGGAAGAAAATCATGGATGAAAAACTCTCCGGGTCTTTTGGCATTTTCGAACCAGGCATTGCAAACGACCATGTCGGCATCGGTCTCTACAGCCTTGTTGTACAGCTTTTCTGCAATATGGATGTCTACATAATCGTCTGCGTCGCTTGAAAGTACATAATCTCCAGTGGCATAGAGGAAACTATCACGTTTGGCGGCAGCGCATCCCATGTTGTGCTCATGATTTATTATCCGGACCTGATTTTTGCGCTGAGGATAATCTTCCAATATTCGCATGATGATATCAACACTGTCGTCGGTTGATCCATCGTTGATAAACACATACTCTAAGTCATCCATGGTCTGCTCAAATAGGTGTCGAGCGGCTCGCTCAATCCATTTAGATTCATTGTAAAGAGTAACAGCGAATGATACTTTGGCTGCCATGGGATGCTATATATAATATTATGAATTCATTCTTATTTCACGGTCGGTTTGGAACAAATCGTCCAATGTGGGTTTTGCGATGAAGGGGGCTTTCTGCATCTGACTTTCAACAAAGTCGGCAATGCCGAGGAAGGAGAGTTTTCCTTCAATAAAGCGCTGCACGGCAACCTCGTTGGCCGCATTCATGATGCAGGGCATGTTGCCTCCTTTGGCAATGGCCTGATAGGCCAGATCCAGGCAGCGGAAGGTCTTCATGTCGGGAGCCTCAAAAGTGAGCTGGCTGTATTTCTGCCAGTCGAGTCGGGGCAAGTGGCTTTCAATGCGTTGCGGGAAACTGAAGGCATATTGAATGGGAGTTTCCATGGTGGGGACGCCCAGCTGGGCCTTGATGCTGCCATCAACATACTGCACCATGGAATGCACCACCGATTGTGGGTGCACTAGCACCTGGATTCGGTCAGCAGGAATGTCGAAAAGCCAGCGAGCCTCAATCACTTCTAATCCTTTGTTCATCAACGATGCAGAGTCAATAGTCACCTTTTGACCCATGCTCCAGTTGGGGTGCTTCAGGGCATCGGCGAGGGTCACTTTCTCCAACTGTTCACGGCTGAAGCCGCGGAAAGGACCGCCAGAAGCTGTCAGCAGAATTTTGTCGACACCGCCGCCTTCGCCCACCAGGCTCTGGAAGATGGCAGAATGTTCAGAATCAACAGGGAGGATAGGCACATGGTTTTCCAGTGCCGCGCGGGTGACGATTTCGCCTGCCACCACCATTGTCTCCTTATTGGCCAGGGCAATGGGCTTATGGTGCTCAATAGCCCGCATGGTGGGGCGCAGTCCGGCAAAGCCCACAATGGAGGCCAGAACGAGGTCGATAGTGCTCATCTCCATGAGGTCGGCCACGGAATCCATACCGCAGAACACCTTGATGTCGTGGGAGGAGAGTGCCTCCTGTACTTGAGCATATTTGCTTTCGTCGGCAATGGCCACGGCGTTGGGGTCGAATTCAAGGGCTTGTTGGATAAGAAGATCGGCATTGGAGCCGGCACAGAGCACTTCCACCGAGAAAAGGTCGCGGTGGCGGCGGATAACATTGAGAGCTTGGGTGCCGATAGAACCTGTAGAGCCAAGGATGGCGATTCGTTTCATGATATATTAGTTGATGAGATTAGTAAAAATGATGTTGGATGAAGTCGTAGCTTTATTTTCGTTTTTTCTTCTCTTTTTCTGCTTCCTGGGCAGCCTTGTGCCTGGCTTCGATTTCTAGGCGAAGGAGCGAGTCGGCCTTGGAGTGTTTATAAACCACCACGGTCTCGTCCAACTCTTTCACCTGCTGGGTCTGCTGTGTGGTGAGAGGTTTGCCGCTGAGCACATCTTGAATGGTGGTGATGAGCTGCTCGTGCTGTTGGATGACGTTCTCAAGCGAGTCTATCGTCTGGGCACTTCGGGCAATCTCTTCGCGCTGCCAGGGTTTGATATAGCCGGGAATGATGTTGCGCAGCGGGGTGAAGGCAATCAGCAGCATTGTGAGGGCGATGAGCACGATCACACTGGTGCCCACGGCAGTGAAGAGGTTGACGCCGGTGAGTTCCATAGAGAATTTCTCTTTGAAATCGTCGGTGTCCATCACCACGAGGCGATGCTTGTGCCGCATGCGTTCGCTGAAGTCCTGCCAATTAGAAGAAAGGCGCACCCAAGCGGTTGCGCCTTTCTCTTTTATGTTATTCCACAAATTCTCCATTAGAAGCAGTTGTGGCGGGTATCAACAACCTTGTAGTTGTCTTTCAACACCTGCTGCACAGCGCGGAGACCCTGCATGAAGGACTGCTGGCGCTGGTTGCGGATCATTTCCACATTGGCGGGAGCGGGATTGTTGACTTTGGCGTTGACCTTGACCATGTAGACGCCGTTTGCGCCCTGGATAGGACCAACGAGTTTGTTAGCCTCGCTAGCTGCGATAGCGGCCTGAACCTTGGGCTCCATGCCGTACTGGCCGAGGTAGTAAGCGTTGAAGGAGACGCTGTCGATAGTGTCAACAGCAACTTTCATCTTGGCAGCGATAGCGTTGAGGTCGCCATTGCCCTTAGCCTCTTCGAGGCGGGCCTTGAGGAGTTCGGCTTTCTTCTCGATACGTACCTGGTTCTCAATCATCGGACGCACCTGGTCAAGGCTTGCGTAACCAACATTGTAGATGTCCTTGAGGGTAGCAACGATGTACATGTCATCGCCCTGGAATACCTGAGCGGCAACATCGCCGACGGAGGTCTTCTTGTCGTAAGCCCATTTGATGATATCGCGGGCGTTGCTCACGCCACCGATAGAATACTGCATGGAGGAAATCATAGCGTTGCGGACCTGGAGGTTCTCGGTCTGAGCGGCTGCGGTGAGCTCGGCGAAAGTGCGGTTCTGGCCGGCGAAGCGGTTAGCCTCGTTGTAGATGTTGGTGGAAGTCTTCTCGGAAGCGGCAATCTCGCGAACGATGGTAGCCACCTGGTATTTGCGGTGAGGAGCGGTCTTGCCGGTAACCTTAACCACGAAGTAGCCAACCTCGTTGGGGTGCTGCATGACGAAGATGCTGCCCTCGGCATTGTTGATGAGGGACTCGTTGAGGAAGCCATAGTTGCCATCGAGCTGCCATTCCATATCGCCATTGTTCTGAGATTTCTGAGGATCGTCGGAGAACTGAGCAACAGCCTCTTCGAAGCTCATGGCACCGCTCTTCACAACGTTCATCACGCTGTCGGCAAGCTGCTTAGCAGCGGCATCGGTGCGGTTGATGTTGCCACCAACTTTCTCATTGAAAATGTAGATAGTGCTAGCGCGGAGGCTATCGGGGCGGTTCTCAACCTTCAGCACTTTGGCCATAACCCATTCGTTGCCAGCGATGCGGGGGCTGATGAAAGAGCCTTCGCCTGCGGCCATCAGGGCGCTGTCCATAGGAGCGGAGAATTCGCTAGCCTTGCGGAAAGTGGAGTCGTAGTTGCGGTCGCTCTCGGCGTTGACAAAGAAAGTCAGCTCGTCGGCTTCAACAGTCTGGAATTCCTCCCAGGTCTTCTCTACGCCTGCCTGGATGTCGGCCATGTCCTTCTGAGTGGGGACGATGGGGTAGATGATATAGTTGAGCTCGCGCATCTCGTCGCGGAGGCGGAACTCAGCCTTGTGCTTGTTGTAGTAGTTCTGATAGTCCTTGTCCTCGAGGGTCACCTCGCCGTCAGGAACCGACTGGTAGGAGCAGTTGATAGCGCAGACATTGCTGAGCTTGCTGTCCATTTCGGCAATCTGGCTGGCGATAGCCTTGGGCATGTACATACCGCGAGCGATGAGTGCGTTGTATTTCTGCTGCTTGCGGTCAGCCTTTACGCTCTTCTCAAGTTCTGCCCATTCGGTTTTCTGCTCAGGATCGAGGTTCTCAAAGTTATCTACATAGTACTGAATGGCCTGAGTGTTGTAAACGCCGGTCGAAGGATCGGTGAAGGTCTGGCGCAGATAAGGGTGGATGAAGGTACCGACATACATGTCGCTAACCTCGGCGGGGGTCACGGTGAGACCCAGTTTCTGAAACTCGGCGTCGGTCAAGGTCTCGCTGACGAGATTCTGCCACACCTGCTCGCGGAGCTGGTACTCGGCATCAGTAGGAATCTGGGCGATACCCTGCTGACGTTTGTAGTTGTTTTCCATCTCCTCAGTAAGTTCGTTGAAGCGCTGGTAGGTGATGGTCTGTCCGTTGATTTTGCCCAGATCGGGATAACCTTGCTTGTTCTTGGTGAGGTCACCGATGATGAATGCTACGATGGCTATGCCCACAACGGCAACAGCCCATCCGGAGTGTTTTCTAATGTTTCCAATAATTCCCATATTGTTACTTTTTATTATTATTTTCTATTAATATAATTATGCAATTTTAAGTGTGCAAAGGTACAAAGATTTTTTTGTGTACGAAACTTTTTTGCCAAAAAATATTTGGCATTATTTCTACATCAATGTGCGTCAATATCTTGCGTCGTAAGAAAATTCTACAGCTCGGCCTCAAAACTGAACGGAAGTAGGCTTTTCGAGCCTTTGATTTCGCGAATTCGGCCTCCCTCAAGGTAGCAAAAAACCTTCATTTCGTTGCCGTAGCGCAGCTCCGATTCGGCCATCACCTGGCGGCAGGCTCCGCAGGGCGAGGCCTCCACAAAAACCCCCTCGTGATGTCCCACCACGGCCAGCGCCACCACGGCTTTCTCGCCATGCTGGGCAGAGGCCGAGAACAAGGCCGTGCGTTCGGCACAGAGCCCCGACGGATAGGCTATATTCTCCTGGTTACTGCCGGTTACAACCGTGCCGTCCTCCAGCCTCACCGCCGCACCCACGTGGAACTGCGAGTACGGCGCATAGGCCGTCTCGGTGGCCTTCATGGCGGCTTCCATCAGCTCGCGGTCGTCCGCACCAAGCTCTGCCAGCGAATCGTATTCGCAATAGTCAATAACCAACTTCTTATTCTCCATATCAAATAATATTAGTTCACAATTATTGTAGCAATAATCAGTGTAACAAGATGACAATCATCATCCTATCATAAACTCTCATCGTGCTAAACCAACTTGCAAAGATACGAAAAACAATCCATACTCCCAAATCCAATCGCATCCTCTCATGCCCACATCCTCCCTTGTTCTCCCACCACTTATACCTTATTTATACTATAGTTATTCTATATTTATACTATCTATAATAGGATAAATAAGGTATAAGTATAGAATAAATATAGGATAAGGAACGGGGGAAGGGCGGGGCTAGGGTGTTGCTGGCTCCAAAAATAGCGTGGGATAGATTGTTGCTTATTATATTGAAAAATATTCGTATATTTGCAACTTCATTATGGCAACATTGGATTTTGGAAAATATTGTGTGTTAGGTCTTTCGCCCATGGACGACATTACCGACCTGCCTTTCCGCGAGCTGTGTAAGCGCTTCGGGGCCGACCTTTTGATTACCGAATTTATCGCTTCCGAGGCATTGAATCGCGAGGCCGAGAAGAGTTACCGCAAGATGCGCTTCACCGAGGCCCAGCATCCGCTTGGCATTCAGATTTTTGGCGCTAACGAGGAGGAACTGCTGCAGTGCCTGGAGATTGTAGAGGCTCAGCAGCCCGACTTTATCGACATCAACTGAGGCTGTCCTGTGCGCAAGGTGGCGGGCAAGGGTGCCGGCAGCGGTATTTTGAAGGATATCCCCAAGATGTTGCGTGTGACCGAAGCGCTGGTTAAGCGTGCCAATCTGCCTGTGACCGTGAAGACCCGCTTGGGTTACGACCACGACGACAAGCCTATCGTGGAGTTGGCCGAACGCCTTCAGGATGTGGGCATTGTGGCTCTCAGCATCCATGGCCGCACCAAGACTCAGATGTATCAGGGCTCGGCCGACTGGTCGCTAATCGGCGAGGTGAAGAGCAATCCCAGAATGCATATTCCAATTTTCGGCAACGGCGATATCGTCACTCCCCAGCAAGCCATTGAGGCCAAGAAAAAGTACGGTGTCGATGGTGTGCTGATTGGTCGCGGCGCTATTGGCAATCCTTGGATTTTTGAACAGACCCAGCGGCTGTTGCGCGGTGAGGAAGAGCGCGAGGTTACTGTGGCCGAGCGTGTTAAGGTGTGTCGCGAACATCTGTTGGCCGCCATTGAGTTCAAAGGCGAGCACACAGCCATGTTTGAAATGCGCAAGCATTATGGTGGTTATTTCAAGGGTTTGCGCGACTTCAAGCAGTTCCGCATCCCCATGGTCAACACCACGGCGCTAGACCAGATTCTGCCTATCTTCGACCAGATTGAGGAATTCTATAAGGATTAGTTGGTCAGCCTTGCTGGGGCGAGGTGGCTATTTAATCTTTTCTTCAAATTCCACGTGTACCATATCGCCAAAAGTCTTGCCTATGGCTTTGCGTATATCTTTACGAATACCAATGATATAGCAGGGTAGGCCCATCTTCACGATTTGGCCACTGTAGGGGAATCCGTCGAAAGTGGCGTTCACCAGCAGTCGGCCTTTTCCGAACACGGCTTTGATGTCGTAGGGTACCTCCACAAAGGCGGCATCCATATCGCCGTTCTGCATGATAACTGCGTCAAAGGCAAACTTTTCCATATTATTTCTTTTTGAGTGAACGCAGGTGCGATTTCAGTCGCTTCAGAGCCTGGCCGTAAGGCGATATTGTCACGCTGACGAAATAGGCTGCCATGGTGGTGGTGTAAGTCACCTTAAACACTTTCTTACCAAAGAGTTCCTCCTCGGAGAAGCTCTCCAGGAGTGCCATGATTTCGGGGTGGCTACCTTGCAACAGTGCGATGGCTTGGTCGAGGCTGGTGGACTGGTGACGCAGGCGGTTGACCTCGTCCATCTCCTTGTAATTCTTGCGGTAAGGGTCGGGAATGAAGTCTTTGGGCTCGCCTTTGCGGATGTTTTCGACAAAAGCCACCTGGAGTCGTTGCCATTCATAGATGTGGGTCAGTACATCGCGCATGTTTTCGCCTTGCTCAAAGGTGGTGCACTTGGCCTTGGTCTCTTTGGGCATGAAATTAGTTTCCAACAATTGTTTGTCGGCCGAGGTCAAAACCTCCATCAAGGCATTGAAATCCTCCTGGGCTTTTTGTATAAGCGATTGTTTGTCTTGTGGTTGAGGCATAGCTGGACTAATTGATGTCTTGAACAAGTCTCACCGAGCGGCCGTAGTCGCGCGGATTGTTGTGCTCGGCCTTCAGCAGGTCGTCGCTTTGGAAGTAGAGGGTGTAGGCGCACCATTCCTCATAGAGAGGTTTGTCGAAACAGCGTGTCACCGACCAGTAGCGGCCGATTTCGTTCACATAGTTCACTTCCAGGGTTTCGCGCACACCAGCTGCCGGCAGGAATACGGCACCGTTGGTCTGCATCTTGAGCCATTCTTCTGGGGTGTAGCTGTTTTTGCGGGCGAAATATTCGCGGCCGTCGCCAGCTCCCATGCCGGGGTTGGAGGTGCAGCCCTCGGGCAGAACCCAGTTGTCGGGCAGGATCACCAGGCCGTTGATGCCCTCGATGCTGGCCACGGCATATTTGTTCTGAGCGTTAGCGCGGTCGCCCATGAGGTAACTCCATTCCTCGATAGTCAGAGTGCGCCACATGCCGGGCTTGTTGCCGCCGTTGCTGATAGCGTTGTAAACGCCCCAGTCGCAGTTGGCATATTCGCCCACCAGGTCGTAGTCGCGGGGAGGCAGCGGGCCGTAGCCTTCGCCCTGCTCGTAGTCGTCAACAAAGTAGAAATCGTAGGGCATATAATAAGTGTTGCCGCAGTCCCAACCGCTTGTGGCCCAGCCAAAGAGGTCAATCCATCCGGCATAGAACTCTGAGATATTCTCGTTGCCGTCGCCCACGCGGTCGTATTGGTTTTCGGCAAAACGCCAGGTGGCGGTGGTGGCTTTATATTGCAGGTTGCCCATAGAGAAGCGCACTTGCTTGGTGGGGCTCACCGAGAAGGCTGCGTCCACAGCACCGTAGGAGGTGATGCCGTTGACTGTTTCGGGGGCTTGCGGGGTGTCGGGGGTGGACGGCTCTTTTTCGCAGGCGGCCATCAGGCAGAGTGCGGCCATCAGTGTGAGGATGTATTTCTTCATAATATTCATTATTTTATATGTCATAACGCAGAATGGAGTGGATTATTGTGTTGGTTCAACACAATTACTCATTTCCGAAGTCCAGGCCGAAGGAGTGCGGCAGGGTAATCTGCTTGAAAGTGTTCATCAGAAAATCGTCGGTCATGCCCGAGACATAGTCGGCCACGATGCGTGCGTGGCTGGTATTTTCGCGGTAGGGCTCGGCCATATTCTGTAGGTAAAGTCCTATGCCTGTGGTGTTTTCTGCGGTATCCAGGTCGTTTAGGCAGGCTTCGAGCACGGCATTGAAGATATTCTGAATTTTCTTGTCCTGTGTTGTCTTGCGGGGGTTGTTGTAGATGTGTTCATAGTTCCACTTCTGCAGTAGTAGCAAGGCGGCAAAGACATCGTCGGAGAAACGCAGGTAGGGTTGGCCGAAGCTGTTGTTGACGAGGTCGACAATCAGGTTGTTTACAATCTCTCTATTCTGATTTCCAATCACTTCGGTGGCTTCGCTAGGCAAGTCGTCGCGGCTGATGAGCTTGAGTGTGATAGCGTCCTCGATGTCGCGGCCAACGTAGGCTATGATGTCGGAAATCCGCATCACGCAGCCTTCCAGGGTCATGGGCTTCATTTGTTCCGAAACGCCCTTCACCTTCAAACTATCGTGGTAGGAGTCAAGCAGTTGCTGTTCGGTCTTGTCGGGAGCAAAATCGTATTTGGGGCTCAGCACCTCACCGTTATGGCAGATGATTCCGTCCAGGGTCTGCATGGTGAGGTTGGTGCCCTTACCGCAACCTTCGACTTCATGGAAGAGACGGAAACTCTGCACGTTATGTTCAAATATGCCGCAACCGTGTTGCTGGCAGAAGGCGGAGATGATGCTCTCGCCATTGTGGCCGAAAGGTGTGTGGCCTACATCGTGGCCCAGCGAGATGGCCTCCAGCAAATCTTCGTTCAGACGGAGGAAGCGGCCGATAGTGCGGGCAATCTTGGCCACCAGCTGAACGTGGAGGACGCGGTGTGTAATATGGTCGTTCTCAACGAGATAGAAAACTTGTGTCTTGTCGATATAGCGGGTGTAGGCCTGCGAATAGATGATTTTGTCGGCATCGTGGAAGAATGGCGGGCGGATGTCCTCGGCAGAGTCGAACAGTCGCCTGGCCGCGCTTGAAAGGCAGGCATGAGGCGAGAGCGACTGCTCCTGATTCAGCAGTCGGCGGTCAATCTGCTCGCGTATGTCGGGGTGGAAATCAATCATAGTTTCAGCAGTGCGTCGCGAATTTCGTTCTCGTCCACCGTGAGGTCAATCACCGGAGCGCCAACCTCTTGCAGCAGTACGCAGCGGATTTCCTCGCCGCTGTTCTTCTTGTCCTGCCGCATGAAAGAGAGCAGGGTCTCGGTGTCCTTGAGGGTGAATTTGGGCAGCGCCATCAGCTTCTGAGCCACGCTGCGGTAGGTGTCCAACTCGGTTTGGGGTAGCCCCAATTTCTGCACCGAGAGGTACATTGCGCAGACCAGTCCGGCACCCACGGCCATGCCGTGCCCCAGGGCTTTCTGCCCTTCCTGGTGGCTGAACGATTCGATGGCGTGGCCGAAAGTGTGGCCCAGATTCAGCACCTTGCGGATGCCCTCGTCCTTGGGGTCCTGCTTCACCACGGCCTCTTTGATTTCGGCGCAGGCGGCAATCATGTCGCGTTTCAGCTCCAGCGTGCCGCCCAGCAGCATGGTGCAGAGGGCGCGGTACTGCTCAGGGTTGCCAATCATAAAGGTCTTGAGCATCTCGAACACGCCGTTGAACATCTCCTCGTCGGGCAGCGAGTCGAGGAAAGAAGGCTCGATGCAGGTGATTTCGGGCAGGTGGAAAAAGCCGACTTGGTTTTTGCTACCGCCCACATTCACAGCTGTTTTGCCACCGATGGCGGCATCCACCATGCCGATGAGGGTGGTGGGAACGTTGATGTAGCGAATGCCGCGCTTATAGCCTGCCGCCACAAAGCCGCCCAGGTCGCTCACGCAGCCGCCACCCAGGTTCACGAGCACCGTCTCGCGGTCGGCTTCGCCCTCCAGCAGGGTGTCCCACAGTTGCTGCGCTATGGCCATATCCTTGCATTCCTCGCCCACGGGCACCTCCAGGAACTCGGCTTCCTGCAGCCGTTCCACCCGGCTCACGAGTTGTGCCAGGCAGTTGTTGTAGCTGTTCTCGTCCACGAGGATGAAGAACCGTGCGTTGTCGTATTTCTTGGCCGAGAGCGAGCGGTTGAGCCGGCTCAGCGACGAGGTGGTGGAGGGGAGGATGAGTGCCATATTAAATATGAATTATTATAATAAAGTAAATAAACTCTCGCAAATTGCAGTGCGGGTTTATGCCACGGCAATCAGCATCTGCGCCGTGCTGCGCGAACGCTGCTGCAACAGGATGGGGCGGCCGCCCACAATCTTGTCGATGATGCTCTGCGTGTAGTAGCGCACGGTGATAAGCTGCAGGCCGCGGTTGTAGCGCAGCTTGAACTGGTCGGAGAGCCGCTCGCGCAGCTGGGAGAGCAGCATCTCGTTGTCGTCGATGCAGATAGAGAAGCTCAGCGCCGAGTTTTGCATCAGGTTCACGCGGATGTTCAGCTCGGCCAGGGTGGCGAAGATAGTCTGCAGATTGTCCTCGGCGATGAAGCTGAAATCCTTGGGGTGGAACGACAGCAGTGTCTGATTGTTCTTGAAGATATACAGCGGGGTGAGGGGCTTGATGGTGCTATAAGGGCCAATCTTGGAGCCCTCGGCCTCGGGTGCGAGGAACGATTTGATATGGAGTTCTATGTTTTTGTTCTGAATGGGTTTCACCGTCTTGGGGTGGATAACGCTGGCACCGTAGTAGGCCAGCTCGATGGCCTCGTTGTAGGGAATCTGCTCCATCTTCACGGTGTCGTGGAAAAACTTGGGGTCGGCGTTCAAAAAGCCGGGTACATCCTTCCAGATAGTCATATTCTCAGCATCGAGGCAGTAGGAGAGGATAGAGGCGCTGTAGTCGCTGCCCTCGCGTCCCAGGGTGGTGGTGTGGCCGTCGGCGGTGCCGGCAATGAAGCCTTGCGTCACGAAAGTGTGGTGGTCGGGGTGCTGGCCGAAGAACTGCCGGGCGAGTTGGCAGGTGGTGTCGAAGTCGACGATGCCCTCGCGGTAGTTGTCGTTGGTGCGGATAATCTGCCGCACGTCCACCCACAGATTGTCGAGGCCGATGCTGTTGAGGTAGTGGCTGACGATGGTGGTGGAAATCAGCTCGCCGAAACTCACCGTCTGGTCGTAGTCGAAATTATAGCCTGCGGGCTGCTGTGCGCAGCGGTCGGCCAGCTGGCCGAAGAGCCGCTCGAAATCGGCATACACCGGGTGCTGGGGGTCGGCAAAGAGCTCGCGGATAATCTGCGTGTGATATTCGTGCAGCTGCTCCAGCATCAGTGGGTGTTCGGCCTGCGGGCGCACGCCGGGCACCAGCTGCTCCAGTCGGTTGGTTGTCTTGCCCATGGCCGAGACCACGATGGTGAGGGGCTGGCCGTAGTATTTCTTCACAATGTCAGCCATGTTGCGCACGGCTGCGGTGCTGTTGACGGAGGCTCCGCCGAATTTGAATACCCGCATAGTTGGTTATTTGATAAAACGTTGAAGTTCGCGTTTCGAGTCCTTCTCCTTGAGGCTCTCGCGCTTGTCGTAGAATTTCTTTCCTCGTGCCAGCGAGATGAGCAGCTTGGCGCGGCCCTGCGGATTGATGAACAGTTTCACGGGGATGATGGTGAAGCCGCGTTCCTTGATTTTGTTCTGTAGCTTGTGCAACTCGCGCTTGTTGAGCAGCAGCTTGCGGTCGCGCTTGGCGGGGTGGTTCAGATAAGAGCCGAAGCGGTATTCGGAGATATGCATTTGGCGCACAAAGAGTTCGTGGCCGATAAACACGCAGTAGGCATCGGCCAGGTTGGCCTTGCCGTCGCGTATCGACTTAATCTCGGTGCCCGTCAGCACCAGGCCGGCGGTGTAGTCGTCGAGCAGGAAATACTCGTGTTCGGCCTTCTTGTTCTTAATCTCAATTACGTTCTTTTCTTCCATATCAACCTTGTATAACGCAGAAATCTATATTTTATTGGATAGAATATAAAAAGAATTTTAGATTTTAGAATGTAGAGTGGGCTGGCTGAGATTAGGTTATAAGGCATATTCCTATTGTCCGTGTTCCCCGGAGTTATCATAAAATTTGGCATCTCACCCCTCTTTGATAGAAGGCGATTATTAATGTCGGCTGAACAGTGCTCCTGCAAAGTGTCTTTTGTATGACAAAATGAGGCTTTACCTCACTCCCGTTCTAAGCCCGTTGAAGGCCCGTTCTAGACCCGTCCGTAGGAGCGAAGGAGGAGCGAAGGAAGAGCGAAGGAAAAGCGGTGGTGCTAAAGTCGCATTTGCGAGCAACGTGAGAATGTAAAATGTAAAACACCTTTAGCGCGGTCCGGTGGCTTGAGGGTTGGTGATACCTTAAAAATGGATTTTACATTTTTACATTTGATGCAAAGCATCTAGTAATCATCAGCTTTAATGATGATTTTGTAAAATTATACAGGTTAAACCCATTTTACATTTTTGCCGTATTGAGGTTTGCTATTCAGAAATGTAAATTTTACAAATAAAATGTAAATTTTACATTTCAACGTTTGTATCGTATTGAGAACAAATAGAATAACAATAAATGTAAAATGTAAAATCCAAAAATAGACTTGCTACCCTGGTTAAAATCCATGTTAAAATCGCAATAATATACGATTATTTGAGAAATTATTGGTATCTTTGCAAAAAATTATGGCAAATAACAGAAATCATTATTTAACAAACAACAGATTAATAACAAAACAGAAAGAAAAGAAATAATAATATATTGAAATATAATGCGCATTGACTATTATTTGCGTTCTCCTGAAAAGCGTAGGAAACTTTAACAGAGATAAGAACACAAAAATAGTGGTTAGGCAACTTCCATAGGGGAGGTATGCTTTGTCACCTATATAAGAAGTCAATGTTCATGTCTTAGGCATGGACATTTCTTATTAGGTGACAGAGGCCTCTTTTCCTACGCTGCCTCGGAGAACGCATAAGAAGGTTCATGCCCTTTTTATGCGCTCATGCGAGTGGTAGATCGATGCACCAATTGTTTTGCAACGATTTATCACGGAGATGGCGAAAAAGAAAGTTAAGTACGAAATTCCCGAAGAAGAGGTTCAGCTTGTAGCGGAATCTAAAAGTCGTTACGGGCGTTTACATACCTACGTCAGCCTGTTCAGTAGTGCTGGCGTGGGGTGTTTTGGTTTTAAGCAGGAGGGTTTCTATTGTGTGGCAACTGTGGAACTGCTTGAACGACGAATCAAGATACAAAAGTTTAATCACAAGTGCACAGTTGAGAATGGTTACATTTGTGGCGATATGACCAAGCAGGAAACGAAAGAAAAAGTGTTTGATCAGATAAAGTTTTGGCACGATTTTTTCCATGTTGACGAGATTGATGTGGTGATTGCTACTCCTCCTTGTCAAGGAATGTCGGTAGCCAACCACAAGAAGAAGGATGAGATGAAGCGCAACTCTCTCGTTGTCGAATCTATCCGTATGGTGAACGAAATCAGGCCTCGCTACTTCGTGTTTGAGAATGTGCGAGCATTCCTCACAACACTGTGTACCGATATGGACGGAGAAGACAAACCGATACAAGAGGCAATAAACAACAGCCTTTCCGGAAGCTACAACATCCTCTTCAATGTGGTGAATTTCAAGGATTATGGCAATCCGTCAAGTCGTACTCGTACCCTAGTAATCGGTGTGCGCAAGGACATAAAGGAGGTTACGCCTTACGACTTGTTCCCAACTAAGCAACCTGAAAGAACACTTCGACAGGTTATTGGTCATCTGCCATCACTACAAAACATGGGCGAAATTTGGGCTGAGGATATTTACCACAACTTCCGTAATTATGACCCAAAGATGTTGGCATGGATAGAGAATATCAAGGAGGGGCAATCGGCATTTGACAACACGGAATTAGACCGTTTGCCTCACACCATTAAGGACGGAATACGAATCTTCAACGCTCAGAAGAATGGTGATAAATACACACGCCAGTATTGGGATAAAGTTCCCCCTTGTGTCCATACTCGAAACGACATTATGGCAAGTCAAAACACGGTTCACCCTGTGGACAATCGTGTATTTAGCATTCGTGAGGTAATGCTTATGCTGTCCGTTCCTAAAGAGTTTCAATGGTCAGAAATTCCGTTTGAACAACTCAATGCTTTGCCATTAGCTGACAAAAAAGCATTTCTAAAGAAAGAGGAAATAAACATCCGACAGAATCTCGGCGAAGCCGTTCCTACTGTAATCTTCAAACAAGTGGCTCACAATGTCCGAGAGATTGACACTCGCAGAGTTTTAACCGAATCCGATATTGAGAGCCTTATCAATAAGAATAATCTTACCACCCAAGACAACTTGCTTCGGTTTATCCAACATTCCTCCCTTTATAGTTTTGCAGAATTAAGCAAAATTGCAGAACTTGCTAATGCTCAGCGCGAGAACAATGCTGCATACTACACTCGCCAGGACATTTGTTATACCATTATCAAGAACTTGCCAGAGTTAAAAGAACTTAGGCATGAAGTTCGCATACTTGAACCATCTGTGGGTGTTGGCAACTTTCTTCCAGCACTTATAAAAAAGTACGAGAATGCCAAGAGTGTGACGATTGATGTTGTGGACATTAATGCAAACAGCATTGAAACACTTAAAGTTCTTCTGACCAAGCTTGCCATTCCCGAAAATATCCACATTAACTTTATTAACGATGATTTCTTGTTGCACGATTTTGCTGATTGCAATTACGATGTAGTAATTGGCAATCCTCCTTATATGAAGATAACCGGCGACAAGAATTTGCTGGCAAAGTATAAGAAAGGAATGACAAATACGGAAACGAACAACATCTTCTCATTCTTTATTGAGAAGTGTATTCGTCTTGGACGATTCGTTTCGCTTATTGTGCCTAAAAGCCTTATCAATGCTCCAGAGTTCAATCTAACTCGTGCTTTGATAGAACGTTATAAAATGGAACGCATCATTGACTTTGGAGAGAAAGGCTTTAAAGGAATCAAGATTGAAACAATCAACTTCCTTTTGCATACCGATAAGAAACCTGCTGACACTATTGTTGAGTCATATATTTCCGAAACTATTACAACAAGTGCTCAATCGTACATTACAGATAGATCTTATCCGTATTGGCTGATTTACAGAAATGAAGCATTTGACCTTGTGGCCGAAAAGATGAAGTTTGGCATTTTTAAGGCTTATCGTGACAGAGCAATTACAAGAACAGCCACAAAGGATTCCGGAAGTATTCGCGTCTTGAAATCAAGGAACATCGGAAGCAACTGTATTGTGGACATCGAGGGTTACGACTGCTTTATGGATGATGCTTCGGCTTATGATGTTAGCAAATTCTTGAACCAACCGAAATGCGTACTTCTTCCTAATCTCACATACAATCCTCGCGCTTGTTTTCTGCCAAAGAATTGCATTGCAGACGGCTCTGTAGCAATTCTTACACTCATTGATGAGAATGAGTGTGTGACAGAAGCCGACCTTGCTTACTATGCGACAGATGAGTATAGACAGTTTTATGCCATTGCTCGCAATAGGGCGACGCGCTCTATGAATATTGATAACAATTCCGTTTTCTTCTTTGGCAAACTTAAACAAAAATAAGATACTATGGCAAGAGTAGATATAAACTACATCCAAGATTTCATTAATAACCACAATTATGATATTCGTGTTTCGCACAATGGCCGATTCACTGACCAAAAATGTATTCCAGATGTATTATGCGCAGTTGCAGATTGTGTTCTTGCATACACTGATGGAGACATTACAAAAGGTTTTACAAAAGATGATATTTGGCATTCTACTTATTCTAACACCCTCATTACGGAGTCTTTTTCAAAGCCCGATGTAGAAACAGATAGCACTACTTCTGAGTATGACAAGTTCTTTGCTCAACCGCTAAAACTATTTGCGTCAGCGAATATCTTAGTTGAGACAAAACAAGGAAGAGCAAACTATTATAATATCAGAAAATTAGAAATCCTTGAATTCATTGCACAAAGAGAAAAGAACGCATTAGATTTCTTGTTTGTATATCTCAATAAAGTTATGGCAGACACTGGCTGTATACATCTTTTCGATGAATTCTTTACCTTGCAAGATAAAGGCTCATTCAATAGATTATGTGAAGGCCTTGATTATTTGTATTACACATACACTCCTGTAACAGGACAATACGAGCCTTCTCGTATTTATAATAAAATCATAAACATTTTTGCTTTCAAAAAAAGGAAACTCGGTTCGGTCAAAGGTAGGATTTCTAAATACCCTATCACCATTGATGAACTTCGATATAATCGAGTAAATTGGAGGGACGTTGACAAGAGTAAAGGTGTGTCTCGTCAAGAGTCTGCAGAGCAAAACGAGAGCATTATTACAAACAACAGGGGTTACTATGAACGTGCTGTCAGTAAGGCGAAGGAATTTGTCCACTCTATTGAGAAATATAGCGAAATACACCCATATCCAGCATATGTGGCAACCGAAGCTCATCATATATTTATGAAGAGCGAATTCCCTCAAATTGCGGATTGTGTAGAAAATATTATTGCACTAACAGGAACCGAGCATTATTTGTATGCACACCCTAATCGAAATACTCAGCTCGTTGATCCCAATTACCAGATGGTATGTTTATTGAGTAAGTTGGACTCCATTGAGAGAAATTTTCAAAATGGTGGCAACGATTATTCTCTGGCAGATTTTGTTATGGTGCTAAACATTGGGCTGAGGACCAATCAGTTTAATGAGCAAATGGGTTTTGCGGGCATAAAAGCTAACCTCCTACAGTATCTACGTCCAAACCACTCATTATTTTAGCCTTTAGGGACAATTCATATTTATATCGCAACGGAAAATTACCTTATAGGTTTTGATTCTCGAGTTTTCAGGGAAACCGATTATGTAAAGAGGGTGGCCGCACTTGAAGTTCTACAATCTTAACTCATAACTATTAATTTTTAATTATCACATTGTCCTATTTCCTATTGCGTGACTGCCGCGCAGGAGCATTTCTTCTTGGAAGAGCTGGTCGCGGTAGCGGTTGAGGCGGTCGATGGGATCGTGGGCGAAGTCGACGGGCAGGGCCGCGGACGGGAGGCGGAAGGCCGGGGTGTTCTTCAAGAACTGCAGAATGCGGAGGCCGTCCACCCGCTCGGCGCAAGCGTGCATGAAGCGGTCCTGGGTCTTGTAATTCTGCCGGAGCGGTTCCCACAAATCGGTGGTGGCCAGCTGCTGGCGGAGGAAGGCCGACATAGGCGTTTCTATATCAGCCTGGTAGAGTTGGGCGAAGGCATCGTAGGTGGCCTTGACGGCTTGGAAGCCCTCGGTGGAGTAGAACGGATAGCTCTCGTCCATGCCCTTTATACCCTTGGCTATGGCGGGTCCGGTGCCGAAGGGCACGCGCGAGGAGGTGCGGCTCTGCGGCTGCACGGCAAGGTCGTGGAACGGAGGGTCGAACCGGCTGACGAGGGTGCCGGTTTTGGCAAACTTCTGCAACAAGTAGAAGTCCTCGCCGGCCTGCAGCGGTGTGATGCCGCCCACGCGGCGGTAGGACCAGAGCGGGAACGCGATAGCGCTGCCCAGGGCGGTGAAGGCATAGGGCGAGCCGATGCGGAGCAGGTTGAGCAGATAGTGCCGCATATAGCATTCGTAGCGCAGCATGGGGCGGTCGAGGCTTTCCTGGCCGCTGAGCGGATGATAATAGGGAACGCTGAAGGCTGAGGCCGACGGATGCGCGTTGAAGGTGGCGGCCACGGCTTCAAGGTAGCGGGGATGGATGTCGGTGTCGGCATCAAGGCTGATCACGAGTTCGTCGGCTCCGGCCTCGCTTAAGATTCTTTCAAACAGCACTTTGCGAGCCCAACCCACGCCGCGCTTCTTGCCTGTCCATCCGAGTCCGGGCGAGCTGCGGTCGATAACCACGAGGGGCAGATCGCTGACCTGGTTGAGCAGTTGGAGGCATTGCTGGTTCTCGGCAAGGCCGTAGCCGCCCTCGGTGTTGTTGACGCAGAGATAAAGGGTGAAGTCGCGCCACGTTTGCTGGCGGAAGCGGCCGAGGATGGCCGGCAGGTTGTCGAGTTCGGCCAGCATGGGTATGGCCACCGAGATATGGCTGTAGCGGGCCATGGCGTTATTGTTTGACGACCTTGAAGACGCGGTCTTCCACGCGGATGAAGTAGATTCCGGCAGGGCGGTCGTAGAGGTCGTAGCGCAGTGTCTGTGTGGGTGTGATGATGGTGACGGGGCCGTTGGTGGGGTTGGGGTAGAGACGGTAGCCACCCTGGGGGTTGCTGATGCCCAGCACGGTGGTATCGATAGTGGTGGTGTCAATAATGGTAGTGTCGGCCGAGGTGGTATCGGTTGCGATGGTGTCGAAGGAAGTGAAGGTGTAGATTTCTTTAATATAATTGATTAGCGCGTGCGACTCGCAGTGCCAGTAGGCTGGAAGGCGGTCGGAGGAGAGGGTCTTGGAGGTGGAGAGCTCCATGGTGATTTCGCGGATGCCGTTGTAGTAGTTGAAGTAGTCTTGGCGGCCGTTGCTGATAACGTACCAGTCGCCGCCGTCAATCACACCTGCGGAGTTGACATCGCGGAAGCGGTAGTTGTCGTAGCTGCGGCAGGTGTCGACGAAACGTTGGCCTACGGCCTGCCACCAATCGGAGTGTTCGTTCAGCCGCTCGCGGGAGGTGAAGCTGTCCCAGGGGTAGTTCATCACCTCGCTGCCGCCGTGGAGGTTGGCGCTGAGGCTGAAGTTGTGGTTGTCGACATAGTCAATCATAGCTTGGTTTTCAACTTGGAGGGTGTTGAGCGGTGGAGTGCCGGAGGGCTCGGGGTAGTTGCGGTTGAGGTCGACGGAGTTGGCGTTGTAGCGCCAGGCGCGAGCCACGGTGTTGTTGCCGCCGTGGTAGGTGCCGTCGGGGTTGGAGAGGGGGTTGATGTAGACGTCGACGTGGTCGAGGAGGTAAGTGATGTCGGCCGCGGTGCCGTAGCTGCTGAGGAGCGAGTCGCAGAGGCGGAGCATGAGGTAGAAGCCGGTCACTTCGTCGCCGTGCATGGTGGAGGAGTAGAAGAATTGAGGTTTGTTGACAATGTGGGAATCGGTGCCGTGGAGTGCCAGGCAGAGGATGAGGCGGCCCTGTACCGAGGTGCCGATAGTGTCGAGGTGGCAGAGCTGGGGATGGTTCTGGGCGAACTGCTGCATCATTTCGACATAGACGGGGTAGGTGGGATAGCGGTCCCAGGAGGCCATCTCGTCAAGGGTGGAGGCCATGACTACGGCTTTGGGAGCGAGGGTGTCGGGAAGTGGGGGGAATGCGTCGGGGCGCGTTTTCTGTGCTTGGGCTGAGGCAAAGGCCAGCAGGGGAATCAGGAGCAGTGTGATTTTTTTCATGGTTGATAAAAAAGTTAAGACGGATGCGTTGGTGCAATTCCGTCTTAACAATGGGTTTGTTATACTTGATTAAAAATGAGCTTCTCTGGGGTCGTGTGGGATACCAGTCTTGCGGATTTTTCCAGCAGCCTGGGGTTTCTTGGGACGGCTGATGCGGTGGGCGGGACGTTTGTTGCGGGGGATGTATTTGACGTCGCCGCTGCTGTTGACTTCAAGTCCGTAGACTTTGTTGGTGGAGAGATTTACCTTCACATGCCAGTAGTGGCCGCAGCCGCCCTCGGTGAGGACGATGTCCTGGGTGAGTTTCTCGGCAGCGCTCTCGTCCCATACGAAGTTGACCCATACGATATGGCAGCCGGTGATGTCGGTGAAGCCTACATACTGGCGTTCGTATTTGCGCATGTGCTCGTCGATGACGGGGCAGTCGCCTTCCTGGTTGATGTGGTAGCGGTTGACGAAAGCGATGCGTTTCTGAATGAGGCGTTCAACCTCGGCGATGTCTTCCTCGGTGGGAGTGTAGCGGCCATCTTGGTTTTCGATGGTGAAGTCCACATCCCAGCTTTCGTTGAAGTTGTAGCCGTGGTAGTTGCTACCGTTAATTTCCTCGTAGTCCCAAGTTTCGACGGGAACGACGTAGTCCTGAGCCTTGGCCATGCCGCAGAAGGCCATAATTGCTGCCAATATTAGTGCTGTTTTCTTCATGATATTCATACTATAAATTGAGTACATTAATAACTCAAAATCTTTTGCAAAAGTACACAGATTTTAGAAAATAGACAAAATTTTTTTCAATATCAGAAAAAATTCATATATTTGCAATTTGGAATTGAGGGTGATACGAAAGGTATTTTTTGCGTAGAACCGACTAATTGACAGTTAATAAGAGCATTTTTTTGTCAAGAATAAATAAAAATATATTGTTATGAACAAATTCATATCTGTAAAAGAAGCTGCCGACAAAATTCAAGACGGCATGACTGTAATGGTAGGTGGATTCCTCGGTGTTGGCAATCCCATCGCTTTAATCGACGCACTGGTTGAGAAGGGTGTGAAAGACCTTACCATCATCTGCAACGACACTGCTTATCCCGAGGTGGGCGTTGGCAAACTTATCACCAACCATCAGGTGAAAAACCTCATCGCTACCCATATTGGCACCAACAATAACACTATCGACCAGATGAATGCTGGCGAACTCA
>JAZLLD010000040.1:0-8630 GCA_045597945.1 Bacteroidales bacterium | reverse complement strand
CTCTCTGTCTGACGATTACATCCTCTTTGTCCAGTCTGAACTCAACCTTCGTCCGAGAAAACTTTTGAACTATTCTTCCCCAAAACAAAAATTCTTGCTATCTTTGCACAACGGTGTTGCACTTCGAGATTGAATCTAAGTGGAAAAATATTCTTTTGCGGATGCAATAAAAATGTGTATTGTGAGTTTATTATGTATTGTATTGTTATAGACGGTTTACTATGAAAAATGCAATTTATATATTATTCATAATTTTTTTTGTATGCTCGTGTGCCAGCAACAAGAAAAGTGCTAAACCTGTGGACTCACGCTATCAGCGCAAGCCCATTGTGGAGGTGAGTGAGGCCGATTTGAAAAACGAGGCTGCCGTGTTGGATGCTAGTACTCAGGTGCTTATCGGCAAAATCGATGAGGCTGTAGAGCAGTATGGAAAGATACTGAAAGAGGCTCCTGATTATGCCCCGGCTCATTATGGGCTGGCCCGAGTTTATTTGGGCATGGGCTGGGTGGACAGTGCGCTGGTTCATAGCCAAAAGGCTTGGTCGCACAGTCCGGCCAACTATTGGTATGAACTACTGTTGTCCCAGATTTATGAACGCAAACAGGATGGTAAGAATTTGATAGCCACTTGGGAAGATATCGTCAAGCGCCATCCCGATACGCCTGAGCGGTATTATGATCTTTCGAATGCTTATTTGAAAACTAACAATGTGACAGCGGCCATTGAGGTGCTGGACCGTGTGGAAAAGCGCTTCGGCATCAGCGAGCCCATTTCGCTTCAGAAACAGAAACTTTGGGCAGCCATCAACCGACCCGACAAGGCTCGGAAAGAGCTGGAGAAGTTGGCCGATGCTGTTCCTAGCGACCCGAGCTATAATGCCATCCTGGCCGAGAGCTATATGGCTGAGAAGAACTATACCAAGGCCTTGCAGTACTACAACCGCATTCTTTCGTCCAATCCGAACGATGAGAATATTCATATCTCGTTGGCTTCGTGCTATCTGACCATGGGCGACAATGCCCAGGCCTACGCTCATCTGCGTCAAGGTGTGTTGAATTCTGAGGTGGAATGCCAGCATAAGCTGATATTTGTCACCGAGTTCCTTCGCAACAAACAGTTTTTTATGGCTTACAGCAAGCCCTGTTTCTTGTTTGTTGACACGTTGGTGGCCCAGTGCCGAGGCGATTATGCCCATGGGTTGGTCTACGGCAAGCTGCTTGCTGCCCAGGAACGCTATGCTGAGGCCGCACAACAGTTTGAAAACTACATTAGTGTGGATAAAAGTCAGTATGAACCCTGGGAAGCGCTGCTCCTTTGCGAAAGCATGGTTTCCGACACCTCGGAGTCGTTGTTGCTCCATGCCCTCCAGGCTACCGAGCTCTTCCCCCTTCACACTCGCCCATATCTTATTCTCGCACAGGGCTATCTGAAGCTTGGCGACTGCGAGAAGGCCAAAGAATATATCAACAAATGTATGATGGTGTCGCCCAACGATGCCCTCGTCAACCAACTCTATAAGACCATTTTAGAATCATGCAAATGACAAAAAAAATATTACCTATCTTGCTTTTGGCCCTTGTGCTGATGGGTGGCTGCCGCAGCCATCGCCGTGCCGCCCGCGGCCCTCAGCCCGACACGACCAGCACCACGGTGGTTGTCCCTACGCCCAACCAGCCTTCAACTAACACCAATACAAGGCCTTCCACACCTTCGCGCCCTGTCTATAAGCCGCATTACTACACTTCCAACTTCACCTGCTCGGCCCAGGGTGTCAGCGCTGCCGGGCAGATGCGTCTGCAGAGCGATAGCGTCATCTGGCTTTGTGCCACCAAGGTGGTTGAACTGGGCAGGGCTAAGTTCACTCCGGACTCGGTGATTGTGTATGCCAAGGTGATGAACCGTTGTTTCAGAGGCAATTACGATGATATGTACAAGCGTTTCCGCTATCGCACAACCTTCACTCAGCTCTACCGCCGAGTGACTGCCGATGATGCTGAAACCCAGCTGACTGAACTCTTCAAGCGTTTCGGCATTGAAGCCCAGCTCAAGATGGAACCTTTGAAGGAGGTCGACAAGCTCACCTTCCCCTTGGTGATTCCCAAGAGGGTTGGCGACCTATAGCACGTTTTCTTTTGAAAATCAATGTAATATTATTGACTAAAACCGATACTTATGAAGAAAAACATCTTTATTGTGCTGATGCTGATGGCCTCCCTGGCCATGGCACAAACCCCCGAGGGTGAGCAGCTTAAGAGTGGCGATGGCGATGTTGAACGCGGCATCCGGATTGTCGACAAATATCTGTCGATGGTTGATTTCCAGCAGGAAAAGACCGACAGCATCCTTTTTGTGGAATCGAAAATCATTGACCGCTCTCACCCCAACGACACGATGACCATCTATCGCTGGTATATGCGCCCGCACTACATGCGTGTGGAGATTTGGCAGGATGGCAAGATTGAGGATGGCTATTACACCGACGGCACCACCATCTTCCGAAAATTCAGGCCCTCACAGCGCACATGGGATATCATGCCTCAGGACAACTTCTGCGACCGCACCATCCCCCTTGACATCCGCGGAGCCCTTTACGATTGGCGCAGCAAAGGAGCTGAGATTTCTTATGCTGGCGAGTACACATTTAAGGGACAGCAAGTTGACCGTGTCTTTGTGCGGAATCCTAATGTCTTCGACCGCTACTATTTCTTCGAAAAAAACACCGGTCTTCTTTTCATGCTTACCGAACTCGAAACCACTTTTGGCGATGCCGAAGTTGCCCACAATGCAGTCCGTGTCGACTGGCGTGCGTGGAACGAATTCACTCCGGTGCACCATTTCATGATGCCCAGTATCGAATCCTACCAGTTTGGCAACCAGGTTGTTGTCATTCGCCATAAATATCGCTATCTGCCTCATCAAGTCAAGATATTCACCGAAGATTACCACGCCAAGCCATGAGTATTTTCGACAACCCCGATGAATTCTACATGCAGCAGGCCTTGCGTGAGGCTCAGGCGGCTTTCGATGAAGATGAAATCCCCGTGGGTGCCGTCATCGTGAGCAACGACCGCATCATTGCCCGAGCCCACAACAATACCGAGCGCCTGCACGATGTGACGGCACATGCCGAGATGCTTGCCTTTACTGCCGCCACCAATATGCTGGATGCCAAATATCTGACAGGCTGCACGTTGTATGTCACCCTTGAGCCTTGCGTCATGTGTGCCGGTGCTGCAGGCTGGACCCAGATCAGCCGCATCGTCTATGGTGCCAGCGATCCCAAGCGTGGCTTTGAACGCCTGGGGCGCGGAATGCTCCATCCCAGGACAGTAGTGGAGTCGGGGCTGATGAAGGAGGAATGCGAAGAACTGCTGAAGAGCTTTTTTAAGAAACACAGATAATAATTAAAACATAATTGATATGAAACCTACATTATTAGTTCTTGCTGCCGGTATGGGCAGCCGCTATGGCGGCCTCAAACAGGTCGACGGCGTTGGCCCCAACGGCGAAATCATCATGGATTATTCCATCAACGACGCTATCCGTGCCGGATTTGGCAAGGTGGTATTTGTTATCCGCCACGATTTTGAAGAAGCCTTCAAGTCGAAAATCAACGCCGAACATTTCGGCAACCGTATCCAGGTCGAATATGTCTATCAGGAACTTAACTATCTTCCCAAAGGTTTCGCTGTTCCCGAAGGCCGCGAAAAACCCTGGGGCACCAACCACGCCATCCTCATGGCCAAGGACGTTATCAATGAGCCCTTTGCCATCATCAATGCCGACGACTTCTATGGCCGCGACGCCTTCCAAGTCATGGGCGACCACCTGCGCACCCTTGAAGGCACCAAGGGCCAGTACTGCATGGTAGGCTATCGTCTGGAAAACACCCTCAGCGAGAATGGCACCGTCTCCCGTGGCGTCTGCGAGGTGGACGAGAATGGCCTGCTGGCCGGCATGACCGAGCGCACCAGCATTGGCCGCACCGCCAACGGCATTGAATACAAAGACTCCGACGACAGCATGCATCCCCTTGCTGCCGACACCACCGTGTCGATGAACCTCTTTGGCTTCACCCCCGACTATTTCGCCAAGAGCGAGGAGCTTTTTGTTGAATGGCTCAAAGAGCGCGGCACCGAGATGAAATCGGAATACTACATTCCCTATGCCGTCAACACCTTCATCAACAGCGGCTATGCCACCATGCGTGTGCTCAAGACCACCGCTCAGTGGTTTGGCGTCACCTATAAGGAAGACCGCCCCATGGTTGTTGAGCGCCTCAAGAAACTCCACGAAGAAGGAATCTACTAATAGATTTATGATTTTTGAGTTATGAATTATGAGTGGGGCGGAAGCCATACTGCGCCAACCCACTCATAATTCATAATTTATAACTCAAAATTCTTGGTGCGTCAGCCACTCATAAATCATCACTTACAAATCATAATTACAACAGCGTGTACGAAGAAATCATTGCCTTTGCACAGGAGCATTGCCAGGACGACCCGCTAAAGCTTGCGCTTCAGCAGAAGCGTTATCCGGGCATCGACCTAGGCCTTGTAGCCCAGCAACTTGAAGGGCGGCGGCAGGCTGCGCAGAAATGGCCGGCTCTTGCCAGCTGCGGGCAATATTTCTTCCCTCCCAAACTCAACCGCGAGCAAAGCTCCTCCGAGGCCACGGCCGTCTACAAAGCCTCATTATTCCGCCAACTTGGTTCCGAAACCTTTGCCGACCTCACCGGCGGCATGGGCATCGACACCTATTTCATTGGCAGGCAGGCTGCAAGGGCAGACTACTTTGAGCTAAATGCCGACCTCTTCCAAATCACCAAGCACAATCTCGCCGTTTTGCGGCAAGAGCAAATCGCCTGCCACAATGCCGACAGCATCCAATATCTCGCCACGCACGACCAGACCTACGACCTCATCCTCATCGACCCCGCCCGGCGCAACAACCTGGGTGGCAGAGTGGTGGCCTTTGAAGACTGCACACCCAATCTGCTGGACAACCTGGCCTTGCTGCGCAGTAGGTGCCAATATCTCTTGGTCAAGGCCTCGCCCATGATAGACCTTCGCCAGGCCACGCAACAGCTGGGCGGCGTGGAAGAAATCCACATCATTTCGGTAAATGGCGAGTGCAAAGAGGTGCTGTTTCTTGTGCCCGGGGAAAGCATCCGGAAACCAGCCGTAATCCACTGCGTCAATCTGCAGACTGCCGACCCCGCCATGATCTTTTCCGCAGATCAAGAAGAATGTGCTATACCAGAGTTCGCCACCGTTGCGGGGCAATATCTCTACGAACCCAACGCCTCCATTATGAAAGGGGGCTGTTTCAATCTGTTGGGCAACCAGTTAGCGCTGGCCCAGCTGTCGCGCAACACCCATCTCTACACTTCCGACACCCTGGTTGATCATTTCCCCGGCCGCCGATTTCGCATCATTCAGGAGCTTGCCCTCAATGCCAAAGAGGTAAAAAAAGTGCTCCCCGAAGGCAAAGCCCATGTGGCCACCCGCAACTATCCCATGGCCGCTGCCGACTTGCAGAAGAAATTGAAAATCAGCGAGGGCGGCCACCTATTTATCATCGCCGCCACCCTTGGAACCAAGCCTATGGGCTGGCTCTGCGAGCGGTGCTAGAAAAAAATCTCATATTTCTTGTAACATTTCCCCCTTTTTGCAGACATATAGGCAGAGAGTACACAAACTAACACAATCGAGACAACTTGACAACAGAAGAGTTCAAACAATGGGTCCCCCGGCTACAGCCCCCCATGCAGCGCGCAGCCGAACAGATCTTGGATTCCAAACAGGAAGCCAAGGACGTGGTGCAAGACCTCTTTGTCGAACTCTGGAAAAACCGAAGGCATCTCGGCCAAGTGGACAACCTTCAGGGCTATTGTGTGCGCATGACCCGGTTTCATTGCATCGACTACATCAAAGCCAACAAAATGCAATACCAGCAACTTGGTTCGGCAGCTCACGAGATACCCGACGAGGAGTCGGACACCAAGGCAAAAGAACAGCTATTTGCTGAACTGCAGCAGCATATCAGCCATCTTCCCGACGACGAACAGCAACTACTCCGGCTCCGATTTTGGGACAACCTCAGCGGTCGCGAAATCTCCAGCCGCCTAGGTATCAGCGAAATCAATGCGCGTGTACGCCTCACTCGAATCATTCAAAAATTAAAAAACGATTTTGCATCAAACACAAAAACTAACATGAAACACACACTTAAACTTCTCTGCCTAGCCTCATTCCTGCTTGCGTCACTGAGCCTGACCGCACAACAAACTCGCGAAATAGCCGTCACCAATATCCCCGACTCAGCCAAGCACACCTTCAAAGTCACAGCCTCATTCCAATCATCCGGACGCAACCTCTTTACACCTTACGTTCAGCCGCCATTACTCAGCCTTCAAAACGGCTATCTTCAATACGAATACCATTTGAACCGCCTCTGGCATCTAGGCGCTTATGCCAGCATGTCCGGCGGCACCCCCTTCTTTATCCCCGAAGATAGCGAAATCTGGCTGAAAGTCAATCTTAAAGCTGGCATCACCACCTCGTTCCACTTCATGCCCCTTTTCACCTCTTACTACCAAGAGTGGGACCCCTACGTCCATGCCAGCATGGGATTTGACTACAACAACAATTGCACCAGAGCCTCTGTCACCTACGCCGAAGACCCGACCAGCATGCAGATTTCCTATACACTCGAAAAACCATTCGCCATAGAATGGAATGTAGGTTTGGGCACCAATTACTATTTCAACCGCCACTGGGGAATATCAGCCGAATACCGCTTTGGATGCAATCGCGGCCAAGTCAATATGGAAGGCGACAATCTGCTGCATTCATCATTCAATCTGGGACTTAACTACAAATTCTAACCACCATGACCGAGCAAGAATTCGAAGACAAACAAGCGCAAGAACAAATCCTTAGCCGCATCGACAGCCTTCACCGCGCCCAAGTGCGCCGCAGGGTGGGCTACATGTCGAGTGGTGTGATGGCCCTGGCTCTAATCTCCTTTGGGCTTTGGCACCAGCCTCAAGCTGCCGCGCCCATGCCTGAGCAACTGTTGGCCGCCACGCAGCCTGCCGTCGAACCTCGCCCACAAGCCAACACCGAGGAAACAGCGCCGCTCATCCGCATTGCCCCCAAGTCTTTGCCGATGCCACAAATGCCGGAAACCATTGAAGAAGATGCAGTTGAAGTAATAGCGGAAGAAGAACCCGCAATTGCATTCGAATTCGAACCCACCGACATACTGGCCGAAAACATTGCTCCCGAATCAGACACGGCTGCCGCAGGTCCCAGCGCATCCTTGGCCGAGAACACACCAACAAGGCACAGCGCTCCCAGGCAGGTCCAAGCCCCTCACCGCTCAATCTTGCGCGAACTCTTTGCCCGGTCAACACCAGATCCCAATACCGACGGAACCAACCTATCCATCAACATAACACCCATATTTGAATCATGAGAAAACTCATCCTCATAATAGTCGCAATCATTTGCAGCTCAGCTACCTGGGCTCAAAGCCACAAGACCTTTCTCCTCGACAAGGACTACGACAAAATCATCATCCAAAAAGGCTGGAAGGCAGAGGTTGTACAAACCATGTCGTTCCACGACTTTGAATATGCCCGGCAGGAAGGCGAGGCCTCGGAAGCCAACCGCATAGAGGTTTTCACCGACCAAGAAATCAAGCCTTCGCAAGTGTTTCATTTGCAAGAAGGTACCCTACGACTGAAAGAAAACCGCCACCTGCCCAGCAGCACCCGCGTGGTAATCTACACCGCCCAGCGCATCCGCCGCATCGACATCAGAGAGTTTGCTGACCTCCAGTGCCAGAAACTTGAAGGCTACGAAGAACTTACCATCGCTCAATGGACCCGCAGCCGCTTCGTCGTCGACACGCTTGCCTCACCCAACCTGCTCTTGGGCTACAAGGGCGACAGCAGCTATTTCCATTGCAACTACATAAAGTCCACACAACTGCTGTGGGATAACGACCAAGGCAACCATTACGGAACCAAGCGGATAGCCCTCGACACCATCACTTCCGACGAGGAATGCCACCACCTGCCCGGCTACACCGAAGTAAGCCGCCTCCTCCCGGCATGGGTTGAGGCACCCTCGGTCAGATTCAACGAAGATTTCAACCTCCACCTCGGTCTCTCGGCCCGGTATATGACCAACTCAGCCGACAACGACACCTACTTCGGCAAGCTTTATTCCGAGCGCTTCAACATAGGCCTTTCCATCTATGGCAAATGGGAACTCAGCCACCGCTGGAGCGTGGATGGCGGTGTGCGCTACGACTGGTTCCGCACTTCCTCAGACCCCAACGGCTTGCACTTCAAAGACCATTACCTGGGCCTTCCCCTCTCGGTCACCTACCATCCCTTCCTCCGCCATCGCGATGCCCTGGGCATCAACTTCGGCCTCACCCCCAGTGTGCGGCTAAACCCCGCCCAAGTCCTCCCCAGCGACCCCTCCCAGACCACGCAAGGCAGCAAGTCCGCTCCCATGACAAACCCGTACAGCCAGTCCTTCCGCCTAGAGGTGCATCTGGGTCTCGAAACCAATCTCTTAGGCATCATCCATGGCATCCAGTTCTATGC
>JAZLLD010000039.1:0-3703 GCA_045597945.1 Bacteroidales bacterium | reverse complement strand
ACGATCCCGAATTCATATTATCCAATTTTTTGCCGGATAATATACGAAATCAAAAGTAACTGTTGAAAATTTTATTGTAAATAGTTATGAACACGGATGTTATGAGGTTGATTTCTGATTTTTAGTAGACACTAGTGTTTTCATATTTCCAATTAGATTAATTTTTGAATAATATGTTCTCTTCTATATAAAGACTCCAAAATAATAAATTTGTAACAGCTGCGACCAATATTTAACACTATTTAACATCAGAGATACAACCGAACAATACCAAAATTGCCTGACATCAAGTCTTTGAAATCAATTTAATATAATCTAGAATCTTTTGATTTGCATTATACGTTGCGCTATCTCCCCAAAACTTATCGTTGATTGCCTTGCGCTCGGTCTCATTCATTGCAAAATCATGAGTATCAATACAATTCAACAAAGCATCAAAGTCATACACCTTTGTGCCTGTCACATTTTCAAGAAATGGGAAGTTAAATGAACGGCCAGCCTCATATTCCTCCAAATCATACAGATATAGAATCACACCCTTGCCATCCATCAGCAGATAGTCGTACAGCACCGAGGAATAATCGGTAATCAGCACATCGGTATACGGCAAAATGGGGTAAACATCAGCTTTGCCATCCACAAACACTATATTGCTGAAATTGAGCATCGTGGCATCCACCTCCACATTGGAATGAGGTTTCAACAACAAGAGTTCGTTATGCTCGGTCAGCACCTGGTTCAGCCTTGCCAAATCCATGCTCTGGGTAAAGACAGTGCGCTGTGAGTCGCGCCAAGTGGGCATATAAATATATACCTTATTATATTGATGCAGCCTAGCCACCAAATCCACAGTCGACTGCGGCTCGAAATGATTGATGTGGTGCATCCTCTCCTCGTCATCACAAAGCAAGATGTGGCAGCGCGGATAACCGAACTCCTTGCAACGCTCTGTGGGCACACGGAAAGCGGTGGAGAACTGCCCCGTCTGGCTGGAAGATGATGAAAGCAAATAGTTTGGCTTGCGGAACACCTGCGGATGAGTGAACATCATGCCAAAATCGGTCTTGGCATAAAGCCCGGCCAAATCACCCGAGGTGATGTTGTACTCTATTCGCTTGATAGCCAGCCCATGCCACAAGTTGAAGCACACAGCACGGCCCGAGAGGCAGAACATAATGTCGGAAGTGTAGGAGTTGAAGAACCAATAGCGCGATGTCAGCGCATGCCACACACCTGCCAGACTAAAAACCGAATAGGCCTTGAACCCATAGCTGCGCACCAGGCGAACCGTGTCGCGGCTGAGCGATACCCAGGCCACATCAATATCCGGGCAGTGCTGGGCAGTGTACAAGAAAAGATACTTGGCATTGTCGTTGAACGAACCACGCGAACTGCCAAAAGCATACTTCTTCTTGCTTCTCGGAAACAGAAACGAAAATGGATAGATAATGTAGCAGATGATGTGGAAAAGTATCTTCATAAAACTAATTCATTATTATTTATAGCAATAACCACCATTAACTTCAATTAAACTACCATTAACAAAAGGATTGTCAATGCAAAAACGAAATGCATCAACAATCTCATCAATGGTTGCAAATCTATGAATAGCAGTCTTTTTATAGATATTTTGCTTGATTTCTTCCGGTTTTGCTGTCTGCCATGGAGTATCAACAAAACCAGGGACAACAGTATTCACCGTGGTGCCGGTTCCTTCAAATTCTTTCACCAAATTCTTACACAGCGCATGCACGGCAGTTTTGGATACTCCGTATGCCAACACTGTTGCATGGGGGTCAAGACCCATTTGAGAGCCAGTAAACAAGATTCGACTTCCACCAGGAATTATTGGGAAAAATTCACGACACATGATAAAATGAGAATTCACAGCCACTTCCATCATCATATCCCAATCTCTGTCGGTATATGCAGTGAAAGATTTGCGAATACTAATTCCCGCATTGCAGTGGATGCAATCCACATGCGTAGTCTTAGATTTCACATAATTAATAAAAGAATAAAGCTCATCTCGGTTGGTCTGGTCAGTCTTGACAGCCTCGAAGTTAGGAATCACCTCATCAAAAGACGCCCTTACACAGGTGGCAAACACATAATACCCCTTGGAAACAAGCATTTTTGCCACACCCAGCCCAATGCCAGATGTACCTCCAGTTACAACAGCTACTTTTTGTTTCATAATATCGTCACATTTTCTTTCTTGTTAAACTTCTCAATTATATCAGCAATGGCGGTGCTCTCCTGCGGACGCAGCTTGTAGCAGCTGAGGCGGTTGCCGACAATCATGGATATAAACTCCTGGATTTCATAGCGCAGACCATCGCCGTCGTAGCTATAGAAGTACTTGCGGTTCTTGCGCTGATCCTCGTATCGCACCTCAAAAAAGCTGGTCAGCCACCATGGTGCGGGCACATATACATAACCCTTCGTACCGGAAATCACCAAGTTGCCCTCAGTCTTCACCCCGATACCCAGCGTCACCGAAGCAGTGGCATGAGGATAAATGATGTGCGCTTTGGTGTAGACATCCACACCGTCCGCCATCTTGGCAAAAAACCGCACATCACTATAGTCGCGACCCAGCAGTTTGATAATCGACATCAGCGGCAGCGGCGAATGCTCGTTGAACGCACCGCCTAACTGGTTGGCATCCAGCTCGCGCGTGGGCGGCTCAACCATCTTCGAGAGCGACGCCGTCACATCCACCACATCGCCAATAATGCCGCTCTTCACCAGCGTGGTGAGATGGCAGAACGATGGGCAGTAAGCCGTCTTGCTGGCTTCCAGCAGCACTAGCTGATGGGCCTCGGCATAGGCATACAATTCCCTGGCCTGCTGGCCGGAAAGCACAAAGGGAATCTCACAAAGCACATGCTTCTGCGCCTCTAAGGCCTCCTTGGCATAATCGTAATGGCTGCCGTGAGGCGACGCAATGTACACGGCATCCACACCCTCCAAAAACTGATGATAATCAGCCGAAAAAGCCTTCAACTCATGCTGCTTGGCAAAAGCCTCGGCTTCAGCGCAATCAGGGTTGAACACCGACACCACATCCACCCCGTTCACCAATTTCGACTCCGGCACAAAGCGGTTGGCAATACGGCCCGACCCCACAATGCCCAGCTTGAACACCGTCTGGCTCTCGGCCCTGAGCATGGTAGAAGAAACACCTTCGGTGCGAGGCAGATAGACCACCTGGCAGAACTCATTCAGATAGTCGAACTTGCCCACCCAGTCAGATCCAATTGCAAAGATATCAACATCATACTTCTGTATGTCATCAATCTTCTGCCCCATATAGTCCTCAATAATCACCTCGTCGGCATAGCCCGTGGCCTTCACAGCCTCCACACGCTCAAGCACATTGTTGCGCACATTCAGCTTGCCCCGGCCGCGGTCGAAAGAATCGCTGGTAACGCCCACAATCAGATAGTCGCCCAATTCCTTGGCGCGACGCAGCAAGTTGATGTGTCCCTGGTGGAGGAGATCATAAGTGCCGTATGTGATAACCTTTTTCATAATATCGTTATTTTACGAAATTCAATCAATTAGACATCATTTATCAAAGATAAATGTATCTGCAAAGATACATATTTTTTACAATAATACAATAATAAAAATAAAATTAATCAAAATAAAAAAACAAAACAATCACAAACCGCCCCCACATCCGCATCTCGCCGGC
>JAZLLD010000038.1:0-30544 GCA_045597945.1 Bacteroidales bacterium | reverse complement strand
CAGGGTGGCAGATTCCTTCATCACATCGCCAAGATTGCCGGTGAGGGAGAGGGCGCCCTTGCCTTTGCTGGTGCAAGATTCAATGAAGAGGATCTCGCCGCCCACCTGGGTCCATGCCAGGCCGGTGACGACGCCCACACGGGGCTCGGTACCACAGCGATCGCTATTGTGAATGGGCAGGCCGAGGATGTCTTTGAGCTCGGAAATGTCGATAGCCGCATCGAAAGGCTCGCCGTTGGCAACCTTGACAGCACGGTGGCGGACAATCTTTGCGATGGTCTTATCGAGCTGGCGCACACCGCTTTCGCGCGTATAGTCGTTGATGATGGCGGTAAGCACCTTCTTGCTGAACTTGACAGCTTTTTTATCAAAGCCGTGTTCGACAAGCTGGTTGGGGATGAGGTGGCGCAGGGCGATTTCAATCTTTTCCTCAAGGATATAGCCACTCAAATCGATAATCTCCATACGGTCGAGCAGTGCGGACTGGATGGTGCTCAAAGAGTTGGCGGTGGCGATAAAGAGGACATTGCTCAAATCGTAGTCGAGGTCGAGGAAGTTGTCGTGGAAGGCATTGTTCTGCTCGGGGTCGAGCACCTCGAGGAGCGCAGAGGTGGGGTCGCCGTGATTGGAGGCACCCTGCACTTTGTCGATTTCGTCAAGGACAAAGACGGGGTTGCTGACACCGGCTTTCTGGATGCCCTTGATGATGCGGCCAGGCATAGCGCCGACATAGGTCTTGCGGTGGCCGCGGATTTCCACCTCGTCGTGCAGACCGCCCAGGGCCACACGCACGTATTTGCGCTTCATGGCGGTGGCAATGCTCTTGCCGAGAGAGGTTTTGCCGGTGCCCGGAGGACCTACGAAGCAGAGGATGGGGCTCTTGAGGTTTCCCTTGACCTTGAGGACGGCAAGGTGCTCAATGATGCGCTGCTTGACTTTTTCCATTCCGTAATGGTCTTTGTCGAGCACTTTCTGTGCGCGTGCAATATTGATGTCGTCTTTGCTCTGCTTGTTCCAAGGGAGTTCGGTGAGCAGCTCTGCATAGTTGAACTCCACAGTGAAGTCAGGTGTCTGGGACGGGGTGCGGCGCAGTTTCTGCACACTGCGGCTGAAGGCCTTCTCTACATATTCGGGCCAGTCGGCCTCGCCGGCCTTGTCGAAAAGCTCGGCCAAGTCGTCCTGCGGACCCATGCCATTATTGCCACCGAGCTCCTCCTGGATGATGCGCATCTGCTGATGGAGGAAATACTCGTGCTGCTGGCGGTCCATTTCCTGTCGGGCTTTGTTCTGCACATGCTTGCACGATTCGAGGAAACCTTTCTCAGAATCCAGAAGCTCGGCAAGCTGATTCAGGCGGTTCTCAACGCCGAAGAGATTGAACAGCCGACGCTTGACATCGGGGTCGGTGTCCAGCTTGGAGCACATATAGTTGACCAAGATGGCATCGCTCTTGATGTTCTTGAGCGAGCGGAAAAGGTTGAAGCCCTTGCGGGTATCGCCGCGCTTGTTCTCCTGCAATTCGGAGAAGAGTTTGCAAGTACGTTCCACACGCATGTGGAAATGGCGAGCATTGGAGATGGGGAGTTCTTCATCAAGAAGTTCCACATTTGCAGTATAATAAGGGGTCTTGCCCAAGATGGAGCGCAACACGCACTTCATGGTGCCTTGGATTACGGCCAGGACATCGCCATTGGGCAAATCGATGACGCGCAACACGCGGGCAATGACGCCAACCTCGTTGATATCATCCATCTCGGGCTCATCAACGGGATTGACCTGGGTGAAGCAAGCAATGCGGAGCTCGTCTTTCTCAGCTTCGCGAACCAGTTTGTCGGAAGAAGGCCGACCTATAGCTATAGGCGTAACCACACCGGGGAAAATGGTATTGCCACGAACAGGCAGCATAGGAATACTGTCGGGCACACTGTCCTCATGGAGGAGGAAGGCCTCGTCTTCCTTAGCCACTACAGGAATAATCTCGGCCTTGGCGGCCAGATTATCCGAACCATTATCATCAAATTTATAATCCATTTCTTAATTTTGTATCATTATATATTATTCTCATCAAGCACATTGACAACCATCTCGGTCCTACACTCTCATCCAACACCTCAATAGCCGAGACCCGCAACGAACTCTTCTGATATTATTCTTCAGGTCTTGTTCTTTTGTCGTTTTCCTTTTCTATATACCTTTCAATGTTTTTGACAATCCAGTTGATGAAAAGAATCACGCCCACTGATATAGCCGCATGCCGCCACATGCCATAGCCGCAGAGGCAACCTACTGCGGCACTGCACCATACGGTGGCAGCGCTGTTCAAACCATGGATGGTGAAGCCATCCTTCATAATGACACCGGCGCCCAAAAAGCCGATGCCCGTAACCACCTGCGACAATACGCGCAGGTTATCATTGTTGACCGGACCGCCCTGCTGCATGGCAGTGTATATGACGCTCTCCGACAACAATATGAACACACATGCCCCAACAGACACCAACGCATTGACGGCCAGGCCGGCATTGCGCTTTCTTAACTGACGCTCAATTCCTATGGCTATTCCGGCCACTAAGGCACAAACCAATCTGAAAAAAAAGACATCTAAGGGCACGGTGTGTGATAATGAGTTATTTGAAGTTAATAATTAGTAATCATTAGTCCTCTTCGAGTGTGTCGACTTTCTTGTCGGATCCCGACAAGACGACCACAATTTCGCCTTTGACTTCCTTGGCTGCGAAATGCTCGTGCACTTCGCGCAATGAGCCACGGGCAGTCTCGGCATGGAGTTTGCTGATTTCGCGCGAGACACTCACCTGGCGTTCTTCGCCAAGCACCTCAATCAGTTCTTCCAACAGTTTCACCAACCGATAGGGCGATTCATAGATGATCATCGTCCGGCGCTCCTCAGCCAGCTGACGCACAGCAGTCTGGCGACCTTTCTTATGAGGCAAAAAGCCAAGAAAGACAAAGCGGTCGCAAGGGAGCCCACTGTCCACCAATGCCGGCACAAAGGCTGTGGCACCGGGGAGGGTTTCCACCGGAATATCGTTCTTGACGCATTCGCGGACAAGCAGAAAGCCCGGATCGCTGATGCCCGGGGTTCCGGCATCGGTAACTAGGGCGATATCCATGCCACTAAGTAGACGATCTATCACCCGTTGGAGAGTCTGGTGCTCATTGAAGATATGGTAGGCCTGCAAAGGCGTGGTTATGCCATAATGCTGCATCACCACTTTCGAAGTACGCGTGTCTTCAGCTAGAACAAGATCCACGCCTTTCAGCACCTCGACGGCACGATAGGTCATGTCGCCGAGGTTGCCAACAGGTGTGGGAACTAGATATAGTTTCATCTTGTATTGATTCGTTGATTCATAAGTTGTTGAATTGTGGATTATTGAATCGACCAATTCAACAAATCAACAAATCAACAAAAAACAATTGTACTATTCTTCTTCGTAATCATCGGGGATGTCCATGTCGTGGAAGACGTTGGTGACATCGTCGTCATCTTCCAGCATGTTAATCACCTTCATGACCTTCTTGCAAGTGTCGAGATCGACCTCACGGGGAGTGTTGGCGATGCGCTGAAGCTCGGCGCTCTCGCACTCGATACCCATTTCTTCGAGCATCTTGACCATGTTGCCGAAGTCCTCGTAAGCGGTGTAGAGGGTCAGATACTCATCATCAACCTCCATCTCGTCGAGACCACCGTCAATAAGGTTCATCTCAAGTTCTTCAACATCCATCTCGGGTTTGCGGGGCACAACAAAGACGCCCTTGCGGGTGAAAGCGAAGCTAAGGCTGCCATTGGTTTCCATGGTGCCACCGTTCTTGTTCATGATGGAACGGACGTTAGCAACGGTACGCATGTTGTTGTCGGAGAGACACTCAATGAACAGAGCGATACCATGGCTTACATGGCACTCGAAAGTGATTTCCTGCAGTACGGCTGCATCCTTGTCGCTTGCCTTGGAGATGGCACGCATCAGGGTGTCCTTAGGCATGTTGCAGCCACGGGCATTCTGCACGAGCAGACGCAGACGGGGGTTACTGTCGGGATCAGGACCGCCTTCGCGAACGGCAACGGCTACCTCTTTCAAAATTTTGGAATACTGCTTGGAGCGCTTGGCATCAGCTGCGCCTTTGGCTCTCTTAATCTTTGACCATTTATTATGTCCTGACATAAGAAATAATTTTTATATATTAATACTATTTATATTGTTCGTATTCTATTCTGATAAATAGAATTTGATGTACGTGATTGGTTTGTTTTCGGCAAGAAACATCCGCTCATAGAAAGTCTGCGTCATCTGGGCCTCGGTGAGACAAGGAATCTCGGGATGCTCGGCCGCGGGAGTGGCATACAGGTTGCTCGTGGCATATTCCACTTTGTAGCCGCCAGCGGGAATGACCTCGTCGCGGGTGTACTCATGCAGTTCTGCCGAGTCGGTTTTCAGATGGATGGGGGCACCGGGCTTCAAGAATTTCTTGTAATAACTCAAAAAACGCTCGCTAGTCAAGCGCTTATGCTCTTTCTTGGGCTGAGGGTCAGGGAAAGTGACCCAGATTTCCGACACTTCCTCGGGGGCGAAGAACTGCTCAATCAGCTCGATACGAGTGCGGATAAAAGCCACATTGTGCATCTGTTCCTCATTGCTGGTCTTAGCACCACGCCACAAACGCGCACCTTTAATATCAACACCTATGTAGTTGCGGTCGGGGTGGATGCGGGCCAGGGCCACGGTATAGTCGCCTTTACCGCAGCCCAGTTCCAGCGTAATGGGGTTGTCGTTGCCAAAGTACTGGTTCCATTTGCCACGGTGCTCAAAGCCGCCCTCTTGCAACATCTCGAATGAGACCTGGAAGAGGTTGAGGAATGTGAGGTTCTCGGCAAATCGTTCTAACTTATGATGTCCCATTAAGCGCTATTCGTTGAAATTATAAATCTTCACATCGCTCTTGTACCACGACTTGATATGCTTCTCCATAGCCTCGGCAGCTGTGCGGGTGGGAGCGGAACCCATGCTCACATAGTAGCCGCCGGCCTTGCTGATGATATAGGCATCGCTGCCCAGAGCCTTCAGCTGGTTAGCGCACTTGTTGGCCGAAACCTTGCTGGTAAAGAAGCCTGCCACGATATCGAAGCCCTGCTTGCTGTTGCGGAAGGTGGGTGCCTCGGGAACAGTCTCAACATAAGGCTTGTCGTTCTTGGGCGCAGCCTTGGCAGTATTGGCAGCATTGCCACCGCCTACAAGGCCGAAGCCGTCGGCATGCAGACCGAGCTGAGCGATCAAGTTGTCGAGAATTTCGTCAAGCAGATCCACATTCATCAGTTCCTCCTGAACCTTGAACTGATAATAGCGGCCACCCCAGGCACGATAGTCGGCCATGTTGCGGGTCAGCCAGTTATCGTCGTACTGATGGAAGCGCTTATGGCTGTAGCCGGGCACCATCAGCTCGTGCAGACGGTCGTTGGCATACTGGTCAACCTGGTTCATCACCAATGCGTATGCGTTGCTGTAGTGGCGGGCCAGCAGATAGTTCTTGATATATTCTGCCAGATAGTTGTGGACGTCGTTAGTGCTGCGGGAGATATTGGCATCGGTGAATTCAAGCATATTGCGCATATCGGCATCAGCCACATCGTATTTGTTCCAAGCCACATCCTGAGCGCAGCTCTCGCCCATCGACACGCTACCGCCTTTCACAAAATAGTAGTAGCCGCCACCTGCCAGCGCAAGCAGCAGCAGAATGATAACAATCCACAATCCGGTATGTTTCTTCTTTTTCTCCTCCTCAGGCTTAGTCTCGATGCCGCTACCGGGAACCGAAACAATATCATGTGCCTTCTTCTCAGCCTTTTCGCGCTCCTTGGCGGCAGCCTTGGCAGCCTTCTCAGCCTCGCGAGCAAGGGCGTCTTTCTCCTTAGCGGCTTTGGCGGCCTGTTTGGCGGCAGCTTTCTCAGCCTCCTCGGCAGCCTTGCGGGCTTCCTTCTCAGCCTTGGCGGCAGCCTTTTCGGCGCGCTTCTGTTCCTTGGCATCCTTGGGCGAAGAGGGAATCTCGTCCAACATTTTCTTCACCTGCGAGAGATGGTCTGCATTGGATGCGGCACTTGCCACTGTGGCAGCGGCGGCAGCGGCAGCAGCAGTTGCCACCACCTCTTCGGGGTTGAATGCAGGTTTAGCCTCAGGTGCGGGAGCAGGAGCGGCTGCAGGTGCTTCCTCCTTGATCTCGGGCTTAGGTTCCACCACTTCGATCTTGGGCTCAACTACAGGTTCGGGTGCCTTTACTGGCTCGGGAGCAGGTGCAGGTGCAGGAGCAGGTTCCACCACGGGTGCGGGTGCAGGCTCGGGTGCGGGTGCAGGTGCAGGTGCAGGTGTGGGCTTCTCAAAAGCGGCAAAAGGATCCTCCACATTCTTGGGAATATAAGTAGAAATATTCTCCAAAGGCTGCTCGTGGTGCTTGTCGGCATCCAGGTCAAGACCCTCGATAGCCACAAAAGCCACCTTGCCTCCAGCACGGCGCATGATGCCGATACCGGGGAACTCATGGCCGGCAGGATTGCGCTGGAGCTTGTCGTCGAGAGCACCAACAAAGTTGATCCACATCTGCTCGGCAATTTCCACAGAAACGCACTCCTTGTCGGCAATCTGGCGAATGATGGCCTGGTTGCCGGACTGGGTGTTGTTCATCACCACGGTGCGGCGGGCGGGATAGTAGGTTCCCGAAGCCGTGTCGTGGTAGGCACTCACGTTGCTACTTGTCAAGGTTCCCATGCCGGGAAACTCAACAACGTTTCCTTCTTTGATAAAATCTACAATAAGATCTGTTATATTCATAGGTGTGTATTTTTATCAATTTATATATACTTACTATTATTATGTATTTGTTCGTGCTTAATTATTTCAATCAAATTCTCCCATTCGCCTGGCTCAGAAGCTGCTCGGCTTTGGCCAAATCCTCGGGAGTGTCGATGCCAATATTGGCCTGCTCGGTCTCTCTCACACTGATGGCATAGCCATTCTCCAGCCAGCGCAACTGCTCCAGGCTCTCGCTCACTTCCAGCGGCGACTGCGGCAGTCCCACTACTTTCTTCAGCACCTCGGTCCTGAAGGCATAGATGCCCACATGCTTGAAGTATTTCTGCTTCTCCAGCCATTCGCCCTGGTCCACACCGCGCAGATAAGGAATAGGCTGGCGGCTGAAATAGATGGCGCGGCCTTCGGCATTGCAAATCACCTTCACATTGTTGGGCGAAAGAAGTTCTTCTGCCGAGCGGATCTCGGTCTTCAGCGTGGCAATCTGAGTGCCGGCATCGGCAAAACAGTCTGCCAGGCGCTGCAGCTGGCTCTGCTTGGTGAAAGGCTCGTCGCCCTGCACATTTATCACCACATCGTAGCTAGCTCCGGCCGACTCCATCTTGCGCAGCACCTCTCCACAGCGGTCCGTACCGCTACGGTGGGTGTTGCTGGTCATCATGGCACGACCGCCAAAACGCTCAACAGCCTCCATGATGCGCTCATCATCGGTGGCCACCACGGCATCGGCCACACCCGCAGTCCGAGACACATTCTCCCACACCCATTGTATAATGGGCTTGCCACCCAGCTTAGCCAAAGGCTTGCCCGGGAAGCGGGTGGATGCGTAACGCGCAGGTATGACAGCTAAAACTTTCATTCTATGTCTTGTTTTATTATCAATTATTGTTTAATTAAAGAGCGAGTTGATTTCGGCATCAATCATATTGTATACCACGCCCAGATCCTCCTCACGTTTCACGAAATCCAACTTGCCAAGATCCACGATGATCAGCTTGCCACGGTGATACTTCTCAATCCAGTCCTCGTAGCGCTTGTTCAGCCCGGTCAGATAGTCGAGGCGAATGCTGTTCTCATACTCGCGGCCGCGGCTCTGGATGTTGCGAATCAGCGTCGGCACATCGGCACGCAGATAGATGAGCAAATCTGGCGGCTGGAGGAACGACGACACCAAATCAAAAGTATGCTGGTAGTTGTCGAAATCGCGGGTGTTCATCAGCCCCATGGCATGAAGGTTGGGTGTGAAGATGTAGGCATCCTCATACAGTGTGCGGTCCTGGATGATGTTCTTGCTCTCCTTCTGAATGTCCAGCAACTGGCGTGTGCGGGTATGCAGATAGTAAATTTGGATATTGAACGACCAGCGGCGCATATCCTCATAAAAGCTGTTGATATACGGGTTTGACTCAGTAGACTCAAAAATGGGTCTGTAGCCGTAATGACGAGCCAACATCTGTGTCAATGAGGTCTTTCCCGAACCGATATTTCCTGCAATAGCAATGTGCATAACAACTCCAAATTTTCCTATCCTTTTGTCACACAAAAGAATAATAACTTTAATATATTATCTTTAAAAATGCAAATATACGAAAAAAAATTGAGCCATCACATTTTTTTTCAATTTTTCACACTCGATAGGCTCGCTATTCCTTCGCTCTTCCTTCGCTGAAGCTCCAGTGTGACTCCGCTCCAACACCACTTCAGCGCACCGCAATTTCACCGCATCCACAGCCCCGCCAAAAAACTTTTTTTTGCCACTTTTTTAAGAATATGGTGTTTGTACATCACCGAATTCAATCAACACAGAAGCATGAGAAATCTTTATTTTCTTGATCAAAAAACAACCCATTTCAACCATAGCCTTAATCCTATTTTGAGGCAGCATCTGCCATGAACAAATCTCCCTGGCCACACATATAGCCGACAGCACTACCCAGCCTTACCAATAACCACTTAGCAGACTGGTGTACAACTTATTGCCAATCAACTATTCTATACCAAACCAACCTTGAAATCCAAGATTACAACTCTGGACATCGACCAAACAGCAAAGGCCGACGGATAGAAAAATTCCGCTTCGGTCGCCAACCTTAGTACTGCCCATTTAGAAGGTCCAAATCGAATTAATAAAAAAAATATTTTAACCAGTTCGCAATTTTCCAAACTTAACGAATACAAAAATAAAAAAAATATCTCATTTTTATGAAAACAAAATTATCATTATTAACAATTGGCGCACTCTTGTTTCTAGGAAACATCTGTCATGCGCAAAGCTCGTTCTCGGTGGCTGTTGACAAGATCGACGGCTCCACTAACGTGATTCCGATGGCTCACAGCGGCGAAGTGCTTTTTATTGGAAATCAAATCCTTATTAAAGAGAATGCTTCAACCGCTGACTACACTACTTTCAACATCGACGAGGTAGCCAACCTGCACTTCAACTACAGCATTGAAAGCATCAACAACCCGCTGGAGACTACCCCCATCACGCTGTATCCAAACCCCGCCCAGGGCTCCGTGGCCATTCAAGGCATTGGTTCAAAAGCCGAGATGGTGTCGGTATTTTCCATCACGGGCGTAAAAATGATGGAGCAGTTGTGTCACGACGGCGATTTAGTCAACATCAGCCATCTGTCCAACGGATTATATTTTGTGCGCATCGGCTCGCACACCGTTAAACTCTCAAAACTATAATAAATATGAAACGAATATTATCAGTGTGCATATTTCTGCTTCTAGCCTTGGTAACCAGAGCACAGGTGAAGGATGTTCAATTCCATTTCCTAGACAATCTACCCAACCGCACCGCAACAACAGACGATACCATTCGACTGACTTTTTCCTACGACAATCATACCACGGACACTCGAGTGATTTTCAACCAAAACGGCAACACTTGGAGTGAGCCAATGTGGATGTTTGATAACATCACTTTCAACGATATAGCCACCGACACCCTGGACATTGACTTCTCGCAAGGTGTTATCATCACTTGGGATGGCGAAAACGTTGACATTCAAAACCCCTATACCGATGTCACCATCACCCACGACGGAGGTTCAGTGGCTGTCAACTCCACTTCTACCGAGGCCGACCTCACCTATCAGCTTCGTGGTACCAGCAGCAACGGCAGCATCACATTCACTACCGCCAAGAAGTTCATCCTCAACCTCGATAATCTGCAGCTCACCAGTCCTTCCTGTGCCGCAATCAACGTCTTGAGCGACAAGCGTTGCATGGTTTACACCACTAGTTCTAACACAATTAGCGACGGCACGGCAAGTGCCGACAAAGGTGCATTGCAGAGTAAAGGCAAATTCGAATTCCGCGGCAATGGCGTGCTCAACGTCTCCGGCCTTGCCAAACACGGCATCCAGAGCAGTGGCAGCACCGAAATCAAAAGCGGCAATATCAATATTCTTACTGCCCAGAAAGACGGATTCAATGTTGACGACTTTGTCATGAGTGGCGGCACAGTCAACGTCAACAGCCTCGGCGACGGCATCGATGGCGACAAAGGCTACATCAGCATTTCCGGCGGACACATCACCATCAATTGTGCTTCCGACGATGTGAAAGGCCTCGGCTGCGACAGCACCATCACCATCAACGGCGGCACCATCAACGTCACCGTCAGCGGCAATCAGTCCAAAGGCATCAAGACCAAACAGACCCTGACAATCTTGGGCGGCAACACCACCGTCAACGCATTAGGTGCCATTGCCCTCACCCAGGTTGGCCTTGGCTACGAACCCTCCTACTGCACCGGCATCAAGACCGGCAGCGATTTTGTCATGGCCAATGGTCTGCTCACCGTTGTCTGTCCCGAGACCAATGCCGGCGGCAAGGCTATCTCTTCCGACATGGACATTCTCATCTCCGGCGGCACCCTCAACCTCACCGCAACTGGTGAGTGTCAGAAATATATGAATGCCGACGGCATCTATGACGACTATAGTTCCACTTGTCTGAAAGCCGACAGCAACATCACCATTTCCGGCGGCCAAATCACCATCAATGCCGGCGGTCGCGGTATCACCTGCGACGGCACCTACACCCAGCTTGGCGGCAACATCACGGTTGCCACTTCTGCCAACGGTTTCACCACTATAGGCACCGGCACCAACTGCACCGACGGTTTCTCGGCAGCGTGCCTCAAAGCCGATGGCGACATCATCTTCAGTCAGGGCACTTTCTTTGGCTCCAGCACCGGTCTCGGCGGCCGTGGCATTGCGGGCAATGGTCAATTTATCTTTGGCGAAGAAAATGCTGACGACGAACTTCTTACAGTCAGCGTCACCACCAGCGGCAACCCAGTCAATGCTTCCTCTTCCGGCGGCGGTTTCCCCGGTGGCGGCGGTCCTGGCGGCAGCTCGGCCGACTATTGGAAAGGCCTGCCCAAGGGCGTGAAGATTGAAGGCAACATACACATCTACAGCGGCCACCTCATGTCCTATTGTTCCCAGCCCAGCGGCGACCCCACTGCCGAGGCTATCGAAACCAAAGCCAACATGGTTGTTGACGGTGGTATCATTGAGGCAAACTCTTATGACGACGCCATCAACTCTGGCACCGGCCTCACTGTCAACGGGGGCAAAATCTGGGCCTATTCCCGTGGCAATGATGCCATTGACAACAACGGCACTTACACCTATATCAATGGCGGCACCATCATCGCCCTTTCCGACCGCGAGATGGGTGTTGACGCCAGCACCGATGCCGGCGGCCACTTCCTTATCACCGGCGGCACCATCATCAGCAAAGGTTCCATGGGTGCCTGGGACTCCCCCACCACCGGCAGCGCCCAGCCCTACATCACCCTGCCCTCTACGACCAACATCAACAATGGCTTTGCCCTCAAATATGGCAACGACGACATAGTCATTTTCAAAGCCCCCGTGGTCAACGGCAGCGGTTTTGAGACCGGCACCAAACCTCCTCCAGGAGGCGGTGGCAGCAACCGTGGCGGCCTCGTGGTCTGCTCGCCCCTGCTCACTGCCGGCACAGCCTACGACCTCTACACCACTATCACCATCACCAGCGGTTATCAGTGGCACGGCCTCTACGACAACCCCGTCTACACCACTTCCGGCAGTAGCAGTTCTGTAACTGCCAGATAATTGACAACCAATAATTCACAACACCTCCAAGGCCACACCTTGGGGGTGTTTTTTTATCTCCAAACCATTTCAGAACATTTCATACAAAAATAAAAAACACACACAAAGCAATAAAAAAAACAAAACTGCGTTAAACAAAAAAATAATAAAAATAAAACAATAGAATATGAGCCTCATCAAATCTATTTCGGGCATTCGTGGCACCATCGGCGGCAACCCCGGCGACGGCCTTAGCCCACTTGACGTGGTGAAATTCACCTCGGCTTTCGCAACTTTTCTTCAGCGCAATAACCCCGGTCGCCGACTCACCCTCGTGGTAGGTCGCGACGCCCGCCTCTCCGGAGCCATGGTCGACCGCCTCGTGGTCGGCACCCTCCAGGGCATGGGCATCGATGTTCTCGAGACCGGTCTTTCCACCACCCCCACCACCGAGATGGCTGTCATCGACAACCATGCCGACGGTGGCATCATCATCACTGCCTCCCACAACCCCAAGCACTGGAATGCGCTCAAACTCCTCAACGCCCGCGGCGAATTCATCAACAATGCCGAAGGCCAGGAAGTCATCAGCATTGCCGAGTCCGACAGCTACACCTACTGCGATGTGGACCAGCTGGGCCAGGTGACCGAAGATTTCGACACCATCGACAAGCACATCCAGCGCGTCCTCGGCCTCAAACTTGTTGACCGCGAAGCTATTGCCAAGGCAGGCTTCCGCGTGGCAGTCGACGCCGTCAACTCCACCGGCGGCATCGCCATTCCCCGCCTGCTGCGTGCCCTGGGCGTCAACGACGTCGTTGAACTCAACTGCGAGCCCACCGGCCATTTCGCCCACAACCCCGAGCCAATCCCCCAGAACCTCACCCAGATTGCCGACACCGTGCGTAATGAGCACTGCGACCTCGGCATTGTTGTCGACCCCGATGTCGACCGCCTGGCCCTGGTTTGTGAGACCGGCGAAATGTTTGGCGAAGAATACACCCTGGTCAGCGTTGCCGACTATGTGCTCAGCCACACCCCCGGCAACACCGTCTCCAACATGTCGTCCAGCCGTGCGCTGCGCGATGTAACCCGCCAGTACGAAGGCTGCCTGTACAACGCCTCGGCAGTAGGCGAAGTCAACGTCACCACCCTCATGCGCGAAACCAACGCCATCATCGGCGGCGAAGGCAACGGCGGCGTCATCTACCCCGAGCTCCACTACGGCCGCGACGCCCTCGTAGGCGTGGCCCTCTTCCTCACCCTCCTTGCCAAGAAAGGCATGAAGGTCAGCGAACTGCGCAAGACCTATCCCGAATACATCATCAGCAAGAACCGCAAGGACCTCACCCCCGACATGGATGTCGACGCCCTGCTGCAGAAAGTGGCCGCCAAATACCAGGCCGATGCCGCCTGCCAGGTCAGCACCATCGACGGTGTGAAGATTGATTTCGAGGACGGTTGGGTGCACCTCCGCAAGAGCAACACCGAGCCTATCATCCGCATCTACTCTGAGGCCCACACCGAAGCCCGCGCCAACGAGCTGGCCCAGCAAGTCATTGCCGAAATCTAAACGACAATATCATCCCTCAGAACTCCCTGCCCCACCCAACCGGCAGGGAGTTCTTTTTTTATCTCCGCCGCCATTTTCCGCCACCAAGGCCTTACTTTTCCGCACCCTCAAAACCTCCAAAAACCACCACTAAACCCGCCCTAGGCCCGTTCCTTATCCTATATTTATACCTTATTTATACTATATTTATCCTATATATAATAGAATAACTAAGGTATAACTATAGTATAAATAAGGTAAAACTAGCGGGGCTACTGCGGAGTTGGCGGTGGGAATCGGGGATTGGTTTGGAAGACAAGAGCCGGGGACTGGACCCAAACCTAATGAAACCGGTGGGCGAATTTGATGACAGAATACAACAAAGGGGTTGAAGAACTGATTTCTTCAACCCCTTTATTAGGCTAAGAGCCTAGGCCCAAAAGCTACTGAATCATGTCGTTGGGGGTCACGGTCATGTCCAGTTTGAGGTTGCGGCCATCGGCCAGCACGGCGTCAATCTCGATTCTGAGGTTGCGGTTCTTGTAGGTCAGCGTCATGCTGCCGGAAGAGAAGTCGCAGTCGTGGTCATCATTGAAATTGGAAGCGCCACCATCGAAATTGTCATTGAAGGCGCGGATCCAGATGGAATAAACCAGATTAGAGGAGTGCTTGGTGAGGTCATAGGTCTTGTTGAACATGCTCTCATTAACCTCAGTGAGGATGAACACATTATCGCCCGTGGTGCCGTTGGTTACATCATAGGCATGGGGGTCCCATTTGCCATCCACAGGAGGATCATAGAAGGTGTCGAGCTGATAAGTCTTATCGCCGATAGTGAGGGTGTTGTTGCCGATGTTGTCGGAGCCGGTGATATCCTCACAGCTGGAGAAACACAGAGCCATAGCGGCCAGTAAAAGCAGAATTGTTTTCTTCATGGTTGATACTTTATATAATTAATAAATAATCTGTTAATACGAAGTGATGCTAGATTTCTCGAAATAAGAATGGTACTCGAAATGGATATTTTCTTTCAGCAAAGTACCTTCGACATCCACCACGATTTTGTCGCCCATCTCAGTCACCTTCATAGTGCCGGATTTAAAGGCTGTGCGGAAGTCGCCATTCTCGTTGTGGCAGAAGAGGTCAGAGCCAAGCACAAATAGGTCGGAAGAGATCTCGTGATAGCCATTGAGAGAGAACATATAGTACTGGCTGGAGCTGGACTGAGCCAGGCTGAGGGTTTTGCCAATCAAAGACTCATCAAACCCACAAACATAGACATTAGGGATTTCTAAAAGGCCTAACGAAAAGAAATAGACATTCTTTTGCGAATCAAACGACCCATAATAATCACTTGAAAAAGAATAAGTCTGGTCAGCTATTACTACTTTGCGAACCAGTTCGTCTTCCTTTTTGCAGCCAGCAAAAACAATTGTGAGGGCAGCAACTGCCAATAATAGAATTTTGCGCATGGTTTATTGGAATTTAATTATTAATTTTTTCAATGTTCAGTTTATTTGTGTTTGAAAGTGCAAAGTTACACAATCGAATCTAAATTTGCAAATCAAATCGTACAAATCGTTGTTTTGCATGTATCAAATTGTACAAAACAGTGTTTTATAATATGTTGTGGAGCGCAATAAATCGCTTGTTCTGCTGTCGGTGAAGGGCAAAAATGGCCAATGCGCAGCCTAGTCGGCCGGCAACTGCTGCGCTATTGCCGGCTTGTGGACAAGGTGGCAACGCAAGGCAGCAGGCCGGCTGATGGAATTGATGAGGATTATTTGCAGTCTGGCGCAATAATGGTATGAATTATGCGTTATAATATGAAATATTATTTTTATAGAACAATGGAATCGTTGCCCCCTATATTTCTCGATCTGGCTATCATTCTGATCACGGCAGGCGTCATCACGGTGATTTTCAAGTGGCTGAAGCAGCCGCTGGTGCTGGGCTATATTGTGGCCGGCTTCTTTATCGGCCCTTATTTCCCTTGGTTTCCGGCCATCAGCGATGAAGGCGATGTGCGCGTGTGGAGCGACATCGGAATTGTGTTCCTGATGTTTGCTTTAGGCCTGGAATTCAGCATCAAAAAGTTGAAGAAGGTGGGCTCTACCGGTGCCATCACGGCACTGACCGAGCTGGCTATTATGTTTGTGACTGGCAATGTGGTAGGACACATGCTGGGCATGGCTAATATGGACTGCATCTTCCTGGGATGTATGCTCTCGATTTCATCTACAACCATCATTATCAAGTCGTTCGACGATTTGAAGATGAAGCAGCAGCAGTTCACCGGTTCCGTTACCGGTGTGCTGGTGGTGGAGGATTTGATTGCGGTGCTGCTACTGGTGCTGCTCTCCACGCTGAGTGTGAGCCAACGATTTGACGGTCTGCAACTTGGCGAGAGCCTCATCAAACTGGTGTTCTTCTTGATAGTGTGGTTCACTTTTGGCATTTTCCTGATTCCTTCATTCCTCAAATGGATGCGCCGCTGGATGTCGGCGGAGACACTGTGCATCGTGGCCGTGGGCTTATGCTTCGGCATGGTGGTGCTGGCTAGTTTTGCCGGTTTCTCAACCGCTTTGGGTGCCTTCGTGATGGGTGCCATATTGGCTGAAACCATTGAGGCTGATGTAATTCACTTCATCATCACCCCCATCAAGAATCTTTTCGGCGCGGTGTTCTTCGTGTCGGTGGGCATGTTGGTCAACCCCGAAGTGCTGGCCAAGCATTGGTTTCCTATTCTGCTGATAGCCCTGGTAGTTGTGGTGGTGAAGTCTGCGGCCGCCACCACAGGCATGGTGCTGAGCGGCAAGCCGTTGAAGAATGCCATGCAGGGCGGATTCTGTTTCTGCCAGATTGGTGAGTTCAGCTTTATTATTGCCGGACTTGGCCTGAGTTTCGGCGTGATTGACGAGAACTTGTACCCCATCATAGTTTCGGTTTCGATTATCACCACCTTTGTGACTCCATATATGATTAAAGGCGGTCCTTCGGCCTATGAATGGCTGGAACCCCGGCTGCCGGAGAAGGTGAAGAAAGCCCTGGACCAGTACAGCAGTTCCTCCCGCGTGACCCGGAGGGGTGCTAATGTGACTCAGTTTGCCCGCAAACAAATCACCCACATCCTATTGTACACGATGATCATTTCGGCACTAGTGCTGATTAGTCTGCTGATACTGAAACCTTTCTTGAACAATCTTTTCGCCGAGCTGCAGATTCCGCTGATATGGGCACACCTGGTAGGCATGATTGCAACCCTGGTGCTGATAGCTCCCTTTGTGTGGGCGCTGATGGTAAAGGGCGTGAACAAGCAGATGGTCAGTTCGCTGCTGAAAGACGACCGCAGCAGCCAGGTGGTGGTTGTGCCACTGATGGTGTCGCGCTATTTCATTGCCCTGACCATGGTGGGCTGGGTGGTGTCGCAGTATGTGCATATAGCCGTGGGTCTGCTGCTGGTGATAACGCTGCTGGTGGTGTTCATCTCGGCTGCCGGAAGGCCGATTATCAATTTCTACCACCGCATCGAGGACCATTTCGTGACCAACTTCAACTCGCGCCAGGCGCAGATTTCATTTGAAATTCCGGAGGAACTGGCCAAGGATTTCTTTATGGACCGCGTGTCCGTGACGGCATATTCTCCCTGGGCTGGCCGCACATTGAAAGAGAGCGGTTTCCGCAAGGAATACGGGGTGAATGCCGTGAGCATTGAGCGTGCCGGCAAGGTGTACGACCTGCCAGATAAAAAGATGATGTTGCTGCCCGGCGACAAAATTACGTTTATCGGCAATGAGGACCAGGTGGCCAAGGTGCGCGATGTGCTGGAAGTGGAACCCGACATGCTGATTCACGACCATAGCGACCACAATATCAACAACTACACGATGCTGATTCCGGAAGGTCACGCGCTGGTGGGCCGCACAATTTGCGAAGCCCAGCTGATGGTGATTTACAGTGCCATGGTTATCGGAATCAAGCGGGCTAGCGGCAGTTTGTTCAACCCCGGAGCCGACACGGTGCTGGAAGCTGGAGATGTGCTGCTGATTATCTCGCCGCAGAATTTGTCGGTGGAAGAGATTGTGGACCACTATGGGGAAACAATCCGGAGCTATGAATGAAGTTGATGAAGTTAATGGTGTTGAGTATTTTTTTGATAAAAGTAAAATTGAATATATGAAAAAGAAGATTGGTCTGCTGCTGTGTTTGATGGCAGCACTGAGCGCAAAGGCCCAGGATGACAAGGGTTTTGAGATTTCCAAGAATTTGGAGATTTTTGCCAACGTCTATAAGAATCTGCATTTGAACTATGTAGACGATGTAGACCCTGGCAAGACTATGAAGGTGGCAATCGATGCAATGCTGGCTTCGACCGACCCCTACACAAACTATTATGCCGAGAGCGACATGGAGGATGTGAAGATGCAGGTGCTTGGCCAGTATGGCGGCATCGGTTCGCTGATACACCAGGAGGGCGACAGCGTGTATATTGCCGAGCCCTACGAGGGCCTGCCGGCAGACAAGGCCGGACTGAAGATTGGCGACCGCATCGTGGCCGTGAATGGCGAGAGCACCAAGGGCAAAAGCAATGCCGATGTGAGCAGCGCCATGCGAGGCCAGGCCGGCACTCCGGTGACCTTACGCATTGAGCGCAACGGCAAGGAGATGGACGTAGTCATCACCCGTGCCGAAATCAAGCTGCCCAATGTGTCGTTTAAAGGCATGGTAAACGGCAACATAGGCTATGTACGCCTGGATGAGTTCACACAAGAGGCCGCCAAGAATGTGCGCGACGCCTTCCGCCAGCTGAAACATGAAAACCCAGAGATGAAGGGATTCATCCTGGATCTGCGTGGCAACGGCGGCGGTCTGATGAGCGAGGCTGTGGATATTGTGAACATCTGGGTGAAGAGTGGCGAACTGGTGGTTGAGACCAAAGGCAAGGTGGCTTCCAAAAACTTGAAGAGCCGCACCCGCATGAATCCCGAAGACTTAAATATGCCCGTGGCTGTGCTGATTAATGGTGGTAGTGCCTCGGCCAGCGAGATTGTGAGCGGCAGTCTGCAGGACCTGGACCGCGCAGTGATTATCGGCGAGCGCTCCTATGGTAAAGGTCTGGTACAGAACATTCTGCCTATGCCATACAACAGCCAGATGAAGGTAACGGTTTCGAAATATTTTATTCCCAGCGGGCGCTGCATCCAGGCCATTGATTACAAGAACCGCGATGAGAATGGCCGTGCCACGAAAGTACCCGACTCGCTAAAGACCGCCTTCTCCACACGCAATGGCCGCACAGTGTATGACGGTTTTGGCATTGAACCCGATGTGGAAGTTGAACACGAAACCAGCTCGCTGCTGGCCGTGGCACTGTACAACCGATTCCATTTCTTCAACTATGCCATGAAATTCTCCAGAGAACACGAGAGCATCCCCCCCGCAGGCGAATTTGTCATCACCGACGAAATCTGGCAAGACTTTGTGAACTACTTGAGCGACAAAACTTACGAATACAAGACCTACACCGAAAATATTATCTCTGACCTGCGTAAGGTGGCTGAGCAGGAGAACTATCTGGACAATATGAAGCAGCAGATAGACCTGCTGGAGAAGACCTACAAAGATGCCAAAAAAGAAGACCTGAACCGCAACCGCGAGGAAATCTCGGAACTGTTGAAGGACGCCATCTTGCTGCACTATTATTACCGCAAGGGATGCATTGAGGGCGCACTGAAGACCGACCCCGACGTGAAGAAGGCAGTAGATATTCTCACCAACCCCACTGAATATAAGAAGATTCTGAACAACTAATTGTTTCACAAAGATTGAGAAGTCTGGTTCATAGATATATCTACGTTGCGCTGCTCTGCCTGCTGGCAGTGTTTATGACCACATCGGTATTTATGGTCAATATGATGTGGGTGCTGCTAGCTGCGAACTGGGTGGCCGAATGGAACTGGAAGGAAAAATTCGGCGACTTCAAGCAAAACCATCTACTGCAAGCATTTGCGGTGTTGCTCGCCGTGCATCTGCTATGGCTGGTCGGCACAGAAAACATGGGTTACGCCCTATTTGACTTGCAGAAGAAACTCCCCCTGTTTGTCATTCCCCTGGTGGTGCTGACAACCGCGCCTCCCTCCAAAAAGGAGCTGAGGGCAATCGGATTCTGCTATATAACCACTATCTTGGTGGTGGCCGTGATAGGTGTGGTACGGCACCTGACAATTGCCGATCTGCCTTACCGACAGATAGTTCCATTCATCTCACATATTCGCTTCAGCCTGAACATCTGCCTGGCCATCATGATCTTGGCCTACACCGCATTGAAAGCCAACAAGGGATGGATTTATGCCAGTAGCGGCCTGCTAGTCGTAGGCCTAGTGGCATTCCTGCTGCTCATCCATTCCTACACAGCTTTTGTCATCCTGGCCGTGACCGGCATAGTGCTGACGATAGCCCACAGGCATCAGTTTCCACAAAAAGCCGGAACCATGGCAACATGGGCAATAATAGCACTGATTTTGTGTGGAATAGGTGTTACGTTCTACTACTGCCACGACTACTATAATCTGCGTCCTCTTTCCACCCAACCCCTAGCGGAAAGAACTGCTAACGGAAACCCTTACACCCACTTAGATGACGGCCTGACCGAGAATGGCAACCTGGTGAACCGATACATCTGCGAGACTGAAATGCGAAGCGAATGGGCCAAGCTGAGCCACTACCCCTACGACTCGGTAAATGCCGATGGCTACAGCATCCATCCCACCCTGCTGCGCTACCTAAACGGTATGGGGGTGACCAAAGACAGCGCAGGCATGGCGCAGCTGACTGTGCAGGATATCAAAGCCATTGAAAGCGGAGTGGCCAACCCCGTGTACCTAAGGCAGGGACCACGCAAAATGGTGTATGTCATGTGCTTTGAATATGAGAATTACAGGCACTACCACAGCGTGAACAATTTCACGATGCTGCAACGCTTTGAGCTGTGGAACAATGGCTGGCAGATATTTAAGAAACATCCACTACTAGGCGTTGGAACCGGCGATGTGGTGGACCGCTGCCACAAGCGACTTGAAGAAACCCACTCTCCCCTGGCCGGGACCGGACTGCACACACACAACCAATATCTGAACTTTCTACTAGCTTTCGGCCTGCTGGGATTCTTGGCCATCATGGTAGCTTTTGGCCGTGCTATTTTGGTGAACCACAGCTGCCGCAGCCTTCTCTTCACAGCCTTCCTGTGCATCACTTTGATATCCTTCATTACGGAAGACACCTTGGAAACCTTGGCCGGAATCCTATTTGTTGCCCTGGGTTTCTGCCTACTTGACTCAAGAACTACTAAAATACATCTCAAAAAAACAAACCTCTGATAACTAGCAACATGTACCTCTATCATACATTATCCAACGGTATCCGCATGGTATTCAGACAGAACAGTTCAACTGTTGTGCATGCGGGCGTATACATCAATGTTGGATCAAGAAACGAACAGCCCGGACAAGAGGAAGGCATAGCTCACTTTATTGAGCATTCCATCTTCAAAGGCACAGAGCACCGCCGGTCATACCATATTCGCAACCGCATCGACGGTGTGGGGGGTGAGCTTGACGCCTTTACCACCAAGGAGGAGACATGCGTCTACGCCTCGGCCCTGAAAGAACATCTGGAGCGCTGCCTGGAACTTTTCTCCGACATCTTATTTCACTCCACCTTCCCCGAACATGAAATTGAAAAAGAGAAGGATGTGGTGATTGAAGAAATAAACCTCTACAAAGACTCTCCGGCAGAGCTGATTTATGACGACTTTGAGGAGATGATATTCGGAGCGCACCCTCTGGCACACAACATCTTAGGTGGCAAAAAGAATGTGAAGCATTTCAGTTCAGCTCAGCTGAAGGAATTCATGGAGCGGAACTACCGCCCCGACCGCATGGTGATTTCGGTGGTAGGCAATGTAGAATTCAAGCGGCTGATACATCTGTGCGAGAAATATTTTTGCCAAGAAGCCAACACCAGCCCTGTAGCAAGTGCTGGCGCAAAAGTTCCAGAATACTGCCGATTCCGCCACACCGCAAACAAACGCACCCACCAAGTGCATCTACTGGCCGGATGCCCAGCCCCCACCCTCTTTTCTGAACAGAAATCCGCATTCACACTGCTGAACAATATCCTGGGTGGTCCCGCAATGAATTCAAGGCTGAATGTGTCGGTACGCGAAAAGCAAGGATTTTGCTACACAATTGAATCCCAATACGTTCCATTCACAGATGCCGGCCTATTCTACATCTATGCTGGGGTGGACAGCGATGCCGCCGACCGCAGCACCGAATTGATAATGAGCGAACTGCGACGACTGAGAGAGCAACCCTTGTCGCCGCAGCAGCTACGCAGCGCCCAGACCCAACTAATTGGCCAAATGGCTATTACAAACGACAACGGACTGAATGAGATGCAGAGTATCGGCAAAGCCTATCTGAACTTTGACCATGTCGACAGCCTTGAGGAAATGAACAACGATATCCTGGCCATTACGGCCAAAGAGCTGCAGGAAGTGGCACAAGAAGTGCTGGCAGAAGACAACTTCAGCTTTTTATATTATAAATAATGTACGCCATGATAGACCAAATGCTTGAATACAACCGCCAGTTTGTGGAATCCAAGGGATATGAGCAATACAAGACCAGCAAATTTCCCGACAAGAAGATTGCCATTGTAACCTGCATGGACACACGCTTGGTTGAACTACTCCCTGCCGCGCTGGGCATCAAGAACGGCGATGTGAAAATCATCAAGAATGCCGGCGGAACAATCACCAACCCTTTTGACTCCACCATGCGGTCGCTGCTGGTGGCCATCTATGAGCTGGAAGTGAATGAAGTAATGATTATCGGCCACACCGGCTGCGGCGTGCAGGGCATGGACAGCCAGGAAATGCTGCATCTGATGAAAGAGCGCGGAGTGGATGAAGAGCACATCCAGTTAATGCGGCACTGTGGCATAGACCTAGACTCATGGCTGCATGGCTTTGACGAGACCGATGCTGCTGTGCTTGAGACTGTGGATCTGGTGAAAAATCATCCACTCATGCCCAAAGATGTGGTGGTACGAGGCTATATCATGGATAGTGAAACTGGCAAATTGAACATACTGTAAATAATAACATTATAAACATGAAATCTTTTAAACCAAACGCATGGTTGGCACCTCAGCCTGTGCTGATTATTGGAACCTATAATAAAGAAGGAAAAGCCAATGCCATGAATGTGGCTTGGGGCGGACAATGGGACATGAAGCAAATCATGATTTCCATGGGTTCGCACGCCACTACCGACAACTTGAATCTGAATGGTGAGTTCACCGTGGCCTTTGCCACCCGCAACACCTTGGTTGCCGCCGACTTTGTTGGCATCGTAAGTGGCAAAAACACACCCAACAAGATAGAAAAGACTGGCTGGACCATCGTGAAAGGCGAGCATGTGAATGCCCCCGTATTCACCGATTTCCCCATGACTTTGGAGTGCCGCATTACCGAGAAGATTCACGACAGCGCCACTGGTTATTACCTGATAGCCGACATTGTGAACATCCTTTGTGATGAAAAATACTTGGCCGAAGATGGTCTGCCCGACATCGCTAAGATGGAACTTATCACCTTCGACCCAGTACACCACACCTATATCCAACTGGGTGAGACCGTCGGACAGGCTTTCCATGACGGTGGCAAACTGAAGTAATCCAGACAAGAATGGCTCAGCTGGTTGTCCAACGACTTCTCAACCAACAATTGCTATCACCCCAATATGGCACTCCTGCCGAGGTAGTAGCTCACATGGGTGCCATGCAGGCACAGGAGTACCGTATGATGAGGTGGGCTGTGGCCGTGCGCACACAAAAGCCATCGGCTCAGGCATTTGCCGATGACTACAATACAGGCCGCATTGTGCGACTTCATCTTTTGCGCGGCACTTGGCAACTGGTGGCCAAAGCCGACTATTGGTGGATGCTGGACCTTTTTGCTGAGCGGTCAAAGAAAGTCATCAATGGCTGGATGAAGAGCAACAACATAAGCATCAGTCAGCAAGAATACAACAGCATACGCACCATACTGATTGAAACTGCCCAAGGCCGGAGCAACACAACAAAAGAGGATTTCGCCCAGGCACTCACGGTCCATGGCAAAGCAATGGACGACCACCGGCTCTCCTACCATATACGCATGGCCGAGTTAGATGGGGTGCTATGCAGCGGCGACCTACTGCCCATGAAGATGACTTATTGTCTATCAGCAGAAAAGATGGGGCCACGGACAGTTTGCGACCGCGGCAAATCGCTCCACGACATTGCCAAACGCTATTTCCAAAGCCATGCTCCCGCAACAATAGAAGACTTTGTATGGTGGAGCGGTCTAACCAAAAGCGAATGCAAAAAGGGTATGGCTTCGCTAGGCGACCAATTGATCAGCATTCGACATGCCGACACAGACTTCTATCTTTTGGATAGCTGCCGCACCAAAGGAATTCTTCGTAACAATCTAATACTGTTGCCATCTTATGATGAATATCTCATCGGATACAAAAGCCGATACCTAGTGCTAGACAAGAAATACACCCATCTTGCACACACCCGAAACGGCATCTTCTTTCCAGTAGTGCTGCACAACGGCATTGCTGTTGGCAACTGGAAACCTTTTGAGAAAACACTGGAAACCAAATTCTTTGAGCCATCATCTATCTCAGCGGAAAAGGCTTGGCTTCAGTATCAAAAACACCTGAACTCATGAAAAGAATCGCACTCATATTACTCTGTATCATAGCCTTTACAACTGCATCAGCACAAATACGGATTGTTAAGGACGGCACGTCAGACTTTGTAGTGCAGGCATCAAACCACGACACCATGGCCTACCATGCTGCCGAGACACTCTGCCACTACATCCAACAAGCTACCGGTTGCCGACTGCCTATCGTGGAGAGCTGTGGAAACAATCATCACGCAATCCTAATCTACACAGTCCCAGGCAGTCAAGATGATGACGGTTTCGGAATCACAACCGAACAAAACAAAGTGCACATCCGTGCCAGCCAAGGCAGAGGTCTGCTCTACGGAGTTTACGAACTGCTAGAGCAATATGTGGGGATGCGGATGTATACACCCGACGCAATCACTATTCCGCAAAGCAACGACATCAGCATTCCCATCATCGACACCGTTGTCCATCCCAGCTTCAATTTCAGAGATGTATTATATTGGTATCCCAATACAAGCCAAAGGTATGCCAATTTCCATCGCCTCCACAACACTCAAGATCTCAACCGCGAATGGGGGATGTTTGTCCACACCTTCCGCCACCTCATTCCTGCAGAAAGATACTTTGAAAAGCATCCCGAGTGGTTTTCTGAAACCGAAGGACGCCGACTGAGAGATGGCCAACTGTGCCTTTCCAACCCAGAAGTGCTGGAAGAACTTTGCAAGAACCTCGATTCCATGATGCAGCAACGCCCCGAGGCCAAGATATGGAGTGTCAGCAACAACGACAACTACAATGTCTGCGCTTGCCCCGAGTGCCGCAAAATGGACAGCCTGTATGGCGGCCCTTCCGGCACACTCATCCATTTCATCAACCAGGTAGCCGAACGTTTCCCCGACAAAATTATTTCCACCCTCGGCTACCAGTTCACCCGCCGGGCTCCGCAAAGCAAAATCAAACCACGCAACAATGTGAACATCATGTTTTGTTCCATCGAGTGCGACCGCTCCAAGCCCCTGACCACTGCCGAAGGCGAGGCCCAGTTTCGCAAAGACATGGAAGACTGGGCCGAGAAGACCGACAATATTTTCATGTGGGACTATGTGGTGCAGTTCCGCAACATGATGGCACCCTTTCCCAACCTACATGTGTTGCAACCCAACTTGCAATTTTTCCATAATCACGGAGTACGTCTGATGTTCGAACAAGGATGTTCCAGCACGCCCACCGCATGGATGGAGCTACGCAATTATCTTATTGCCAAACTCATGTGGAATGTAAACGCTGATGTTGATTCTCTCATGCGCGACTTCTGCCAAGGCTATTACGACCAAGCCGGAACCATCATGTACGACCTCTATAAGCGCATGGAATCAGAACTGATTTCCTCTGGCAAGAGGTTGGATATCTACGGCTATCCCGCTGACCACCGCGAAGGATTTCTCAATCCCGGACTAATAGCTATTTACAAAGAGCAACTCGCAAATGCGTATAACTCAGTGGCCGGCGACTCTATACTGACCAGCCGCATACGTTTCTGGGAGCTCTCTCTCGACTATGCCATTCTGGAAATGGGTCTGGGCGAAAGCAACATCAGCGAATATCGCCAGCTGGCAGAACGCTTCGTGGACGACTGTAAGCTACATGGGGTGAAGATACTCATGGAAATGGGCATCACACCTGCAGAATACCTGGTGCAAATAAACAATTATTTAGACAAGATTCCCTCCCAAAACAAGGCCTACAACTGCCATGTGACGCTGAAAGAAGAACCCGACAAACGCTATTCCTGCCAAGGAGCCAAGAGCCTCACTGACGGCAAGATAGGTCTGCTGAACTATTTCAGCGACTGGCTCGGATTCTACGGCAAAGCCCTGGACGCAACCATCGATCTCGAACAGAAAACCGAAGTGAATGAGGTGATAATGGACTTCTACAATTTCCCCTTATCTTGGATTTTTGTGCCCGAGACGGTAGAGGTGTTTGTTTCAAAAGACGGCAAGCACTGGAAACACATTGGCCAGCAACATGCCCAACCAACCGGCACCGATATGGTGGCTTTGGCCAAGCCCAACATGCAGCATTTTTCATTCAAAGCTGATGGCAAGCCGGCACGATATGTGCGTGTTGTGGCCACCCCCTTAGCCGAGATTCCGCAGTGGCACCGTGCCGCCGGCAAACCCTGTTGGACTTTCTGCGACGAAATTGTTATCAAATAATACATTATAATTATACTTCATTACCGAATCCATACTACCATGCAACAAATAATTGACTTTCTGCGCGATGTGGAGCGCAACAACAACCGAGAATGGTTCAACGACAACAAGCCTCGATACAAAGAGGTGCAGGGCAAATGGAACGCCTTCTGCGAAGAACTGATTCGCGAGATAGGCCTCTACGACAACGATGTGGCACGACTGAGCATAAAGGACTGCACCTACCGCTTCTATCGCGACACCAGATTCAGCACCGACAAGTCGCCCTACAAGACTCACATGGGTTGCTTCATGGCACCCGGCGGAAAGAAATCAATGCACTCAGGCTACTACTTCCACCTCGGCACCGGCCAGGGTGACACTTATCCCGGACCGCACATGCTGGCATCCGGCAACTACTGCTACGATCCCAAGGCTGTGAAGATTCTGCGAGAGGACATCAGCATGGGCTGGGACGAATTCCGCGACGAGGTGCTGGGTGTTGCCGACCCTAGATTCAAACCCGACATGGATTATGCGCTGAAGCGCATGCCCAAAGACTATCCTGCCGATGCACCTTATGCCGACTGGATTAAGATGAAAAGTTATTGTCTCTCAATGCATGTGGACGATGCTTTTGTAACCGCTCCCAATCTAGCTCAACGCGTGGCCGAGATTTTCCGTACCACAAAGCCCTTTAACGATTATATCAATCGCGGCGTAGACTTTTCCAGAGAGGAAGAATAAGAACAGAACGGTTTCTCCCTAGGATAGTGATTCCATTTTTGGATTATACATTTTACATTTGTATATATTTTGTTTGTTTACAACACAATACGAATACAAAAATGTAAAATTTACATTTGATTTGTAAAATTTACATTTCCAAAAAACTAGCCTAAAAACCGTTAAAACGTAAAATGGATTATACATGTAAATTTCACAAATTCGATATCAAACAAATTGATAACTAATTGTTTGATACAAAAGTAAAATGTATAATCCATTTTGCATATTGCAGGTTTCAAAGTTCCAAGTCATAGCTGAAAGCATTTTACATTTTCATTCTCCCCTCACTCACAAATACGACTTTTTGCACACCACAAGAACCTTCGCTTTATCGCCATTACTTTGGACGGGGCTAGAACGGGCCTTCAACGGGTCTTCAACGGGAGTGAGGCGAAACGCATTTTGCCACGCAGAAAACAGTTTTCCTTTGCTCAACAAAATCTTGTGGCATCTGTTTTTCCAAGGACTAATTTTCGGCAATTTGCTCGCTCACAAAAACCCAGCCCACTATTACGATGGAGCCCTGACGCTTTCTATTAATCGGTTTAACTAATGCCTTACTGCATCTCCACCACAACGGCATAGGAATTGGAGCTCAATCCGTTGAGGGTGATAATAGTGTTGTCGCCCTGCTGTTTTTTCTTGACCGAGCAACGGGGAGAGAGACACTTGACAGCCTTCACCTTGAATGGAATGGTGAAGGTGGCAGATTTCTCGTCGCCTTGGAGCAGGCAGATAGCATAGCGGTGCTTGCCGTCCTTGCTCTGGGTGTAGCGGACATTGTCTTGGCTGTAGGGGAAGAGGGGGCGGGTGCCGTAGATGGCCTTTCCATTCACATCCAGCCAGTTACCAATAGCCTTCATGCGGTCGAGGGCTGGCTGCGGCAGACGGCCTTCAGCATCCGGACCCACATTGAGCAGCAAGTTGCCACCCTTGGCCACCACATCGCACAGCATGTGAATCAGTTGGCTGACACTCTTATAGTTATCGTTAGGCACATACGACCAGCTATCGCCCATGGTCATGCAAGTCTCCCACGGATAGTCGAGCAGCGAGTCGGGCACCTGCTTCTCGGGAGTGCGATAATTCTCATAACGGCCTCCAACACTGCGGTCTACAATGATGAGGTCGGGATTGTTGCTGCGAGCAATCTTGGCCAGCTTGCGCATATCAACATCCTGGATACGCTGATAGCAGCCCAGCCAAGGAAGCGATTCGACGTTGACACTCCAGTCGGGGCGAACCCAGCCGCCATCTAGCCATAGAATATCGATGTCGCCATAATTATGGGTCAACTCATTCACCTGATTGTGAGTAAATTCCACATAGCGTTTCCAACGGTCGGGGTGCTCATTAATATCATAGTTCACATTGCGGTCCGGCGTGGCCCATTCGTGTGCCCAGTAATCGTCGCAGTGCCAGTCAGGTTTTGAGAAATACAGACCAGTCCACATGCCCTGTGCACGGAAGGCGTCGACAATAGCGCGAGTCACGTCGGGCTGCTCGGTGCGACTGTAGGGGCACTCAGGGCCGGCCACACCATAGTCGGTGAAGCGACTCTTGAACATACAGAAGCCATCGTGATGCTTGGTGGTGAAGACCACATACTTCATGCCGGCCTGCTTGGCGGCCTGAGCCATCATGGCGGGGTCGAAACACTGGGGATTGAAAGTGCGGTTGAGGTCCCAATACTGGCGTTTATAGACATCATAGGGCGCACCGCCGCGATTAATCCAGGGTTCGTTGCAGAGATTCCACGACTCCACCACACCCCACTGGGCATAGATGCCCCAATGCATCATGAAGCCGAACTTCAAGTCCTGCCATTGGTCTATGCGGTTGAGAATCACGGGGTCGGTCTCCGGTTCTTTGTCGGACTGAGCCATCAGCTGACCCAGGCCTAATATGGTGGCAAATAATGCGAAAAGTGCGATTTTTCTCATGATGTATAGTATTATTTTTCTTTGCAAAGATACGATATTTCTCTGAGTTGATGACAGAAGATGTCAATTTTTAACATTTCGGGCAGCTTGGAATGGCAAAATTCCATGTCTAAAAGCCGCAGAAGCTGATGCCTAAAGCGCCCATTGAAACCCTGTTTAGCCACCCTGCTGCCGAGCGAAGCTACAGCGAAGGATGAGCGAAGGAAGAGCGAAGCTACTCTGGAGGCCTTCAGCAGGGGTTGGGGCACTATTGGAATGATGGCAGACTTGCACTGTTGGACTTTTTGCGAATGTTAAAATAATAATTAAGACCGACGACCGTGGTCACCGTGAAATCGTTGCGGATGAGAATCCTGGTCGGCCAAGACGAACACATGCCGGTGCGGATGCTGAATTTGAGGTGTTCCCAGCCGAAACGTATGTTCATCACGGGTTCGATAAAGTTGGTTCGTTCTGACAGTTTGGAGTAACCCAAGTCTTCATCGCTGCAATAGCTGTCGCCCATCAGCCGGCCGACCTTGAGGCCGAAGCCGATGTCTAAATGCTTATTGAGCAACCCCATCCATCCATAATCGCCTTGAACAAAAAAAGTGTTGAAGTTGCCCCAAATGTGGGTGTACCACCAGCCGGGCCGGTCGGTTGCCCCCATGCCCAATCCGGTGTAGAGTTCAAAAACCTGCCTGCCGCTAGTGCCATAGCACCCCACAGCGCCTTGGCATGCCACACCAGACTGGCCGGCATTCAGATTGCCTTGGATTCCCACATGGTCGGTTATGGCATAAGAGAGGGTGCCATAAACGCCCTCGGTGTAGGCGTTGTAGCAAGCGTCGGCACGCAAATCGCCCTGCCGCTCAAGCATGGGCAGATCCGGAATCTGGGCATAATAGACGCCGCAGCTTGTCATCAAACAAGCCATAAGCAAAGGCAGTATATATTTAATAAATGTACTCATATATAATAATTATTGCAAACGGCAAAACGCAATAAATATTGCACACACTAGCAAATTTACCGAAAAAAATGGAAACAAACCACCCCTAAAATATCGTCAAGCACGCATCTAACTATGTATCATACAGCAAAATGCACATATACTCAAAAAAAAAAAAAAAAAAAAAAATGCACACGAATCAAAAAAAAATCGTATATTTGCAAATTAATTTTAAACCCAGATTGCTATGAAAAAAAAGTTTAACCTATTACTAATCTTTGCCTTATCCGTCATTTCGGTCTGTGCCCAAGTGGTGGAAGTCAGCAACACACTGTCGGTCCCTTCAGCCCAGAGCATCCGCGAACTTTCGTGCAGCAACAACAGCAATTTTGTTGTCACCTATTTCTCTGATTCTGACCAGGTGACAACGACACACAAGTTCTTGGTGGAAGACAAGAGCA
>JAZLLD010000037.1:0-3096 GCA_045597945.1 Bacteroidales bacterium | reverse complement strand
GCATAATAATTAAGAATTAATAATTAAGAATTAAGAATTAACGTGAGGCTTGCACCCGCAACTATTAATTCTTAATTCTTAATTCTAAATTATTTTAGGCGTACAGTTCTTCGAAGATCTTGCGGAGTTCGGGGCTCTCGCGGAGTTCCTGCAGGGTGAATTCGGCGTGACCCTTGGTGTAGCCGTTACCCATGATCATGTTCACATCCATGCCGATACCCTCAGCACCGAGGCTGGCCTTGGTGAAGCTGGTGGCCATGGAGAAGAAGTAAACGGTACCATCGTCCTTGGTGACGAGGACAGCGGTCATCTCCTGGTCGGGAACGTTCACGCAGTTGATGGTGACATCGGCCATCTTGCCGTTGGTCAGCTTCTCAACGAGTTCGTAAACCTGCACGGGGGTCATGCCGGCAACGCTTTCAACGACATCGCAGAAACCGAGGTCCTTGATACGCTGGGTGGACTTGGGGCTGTTGGCAAGGCCGATGACCTTACCGGTGACGCCGACGCGCTTCTTAGCCTCGTAAGCGCAGAGCATACCGCTCTTACCACCAGCGCCCATGATAACTACGGTCTGGCCATACTGGCAGAGGCGTGCGGTCTGTGCGGGAGCACCAGCAACGTCGAGTGCGGAGAGGGCGAGCTTCTCGGGTATGTCGGTAGGAATCTTAGCATAGATACCGCTCTCGAAGAGGATAGCTTTACCCTTAATGTCGACCTGGTCGATTTCGGGACGGATTTCCATGATCTCATCGATGCGGAGAGGAGTCAGAGAGAGGCTGACGAGGGTAGCGATGCGGTCGCCTTCCTTGAGGTCGATCTTGCCCTTCAGAGCGTCGCCGATCTTCTCAACCTTACCAAGGAGCATACCGCCAGAACCGGTGCGGCGGTTGCGATGTTTGCCCTGGAGTTCAACATTGAGGAGCATCTCTTTCTTAACCTCTTCCATGATCTGAGCCTCGGTAGCACCTTCGCCTGCCTGAGCTTTAGCATAGTTGTGGATATCGGTGAAAGAAGCGGAGTCGATATTGAGGGTCTGGACATCGATGAGGATCTCGTTATCATAGAGAACATCCATGTTGTTGTCCAGTTTATTTGCGGGCTGGGGGAGTACGCCCTTGGGTTCAATTACGCGGTGAGTACCGAACTTGTTACCTTTTGGTTGCATAATGATTATTTTATTTTAATGATTATTAATATTTTATATTTATTACAAACAAAAATTGTTTGCTACAAAGATACGAATATTTTTTCAATCAGCAAAATAAATCTTTCACAAGCCGAATTTCTGCCTCATCCAAACACCGCCCAACACCCCGTGAAACACCGCCCGAGGCACGTTTCACGGAGCGGGCCCACAACGGGTCCACAACGGACCTTCAACGGGGGTGGGACTTTTGTGGCCAATAGGCCGTCAAGCCAATTCCTGCGAGTGGAAATTGCGGCTGCCGACGCCCTCGATATAGAGCACCACGGCATCTTCTTCCACCTCCTGGCCGTAGAATTGCCACGGTGACGTTTTCTGTTCGAAATGGAAGCGTACCTGGCCGCTGAAATTGCGTATCACCATTCCGCATTCTAGTTCTTTCGCAAAGTCCGGATTGATGCGCAGCACATCGTCCAGCAGGTAACAGCCCACGGTGTTGCTATCCGAACTCCACGACCCTACCACAGCACCTGCATCGTCCACCAAATCGATTATCTGATAATCGCTTACGCTGAAGGAGAGCGCATTGCGGAAACCCATCTCCTCGGTCAGTTCGTTGTTGCAGAAATGCTGCCAGTTGGCCTCCCAAAAGTCGGTGTCGGCGCAGAAATAGCAAGGGTCAACAATGATGATATCTTGGCCGCGGACCTCCATCACGGCATCTTCGTGGTCGTATGTCACCTCGGGCATATTTTCCAAGTCTTTGAGTTTATGATAGGCTTTCCAATAGCGCAACTCGTTGAATAGCAAAAGGCCCTTGACCCCTACCATCAGCAAGGCAAACACGATGGCGAATCTCGATTTGAAAAGAATCAAGGCCACCAATATCACCAACTCCCACGCCGTGCGAAAGCGCATCTGCATGGGGTTGAAGAAATAGCACACCACCTCTCCCCTATTCTTCATCTGCTGAATCAACAGCAACGAGCCCTTCCAGCCCATGGGTTCATCGGCGTGACGATAATGATACCATGCACGATAAACAGAGAACAACCCGCCCAAAGCCACCGCAGCACTTATCACCTTCATTTTCATCACATCATCACCCGTTGTTGGCAAAACAAACATCACCAACGCGCAGGCGAAGACAATCGAACCTGCCACCATACCAAAATAGCAAAACGCCTTATTCATGTCATCAAAATTTCCCTAACTAACGAAAAAAAAAACGATTATTGCACGAGAACAATGATTTGAAAACAAAACTAATCGCTCACTTCATCATTTATTTCCCATGACTTGACAATCCTAGGAGAGTCCTGTTTGTCCGAAGGAACTGACCATTGTGGTACATATTTGGGAGCAAATTGCTCTTGCCTCTTTATCTCAGCTTTTTCCTCTTTACTCATCACGCGCACTGCCGTGCCATAAGCATAACATTCGAAGCAATTAGTTTCAACACCATGGCTACCACCACTTATATCCAGTAGTGGTTGAACATGAAGTCCAACAACCGCATTCGCCCATACACCATTGACATTAATCTTATCAGCGGCCTCGGATATTCCTTTTTGGATTTCTTTAATATCGTTTGGCAGCTCCATTCCAACCAAACCCAGATAAGCCACAATATCATATCCTTCAATTTGCTGTGTTGTAGTAATTATCATATATCTAACAAAGTTATTTAACGTAAATTGTATTCATATACCCTTTAAAGACAAATGCATTTCTCATGGCTTGGAGTCCATAACGAAGGTCTATATACCAGAAAGATTTTTTTCATAACGATATTTTATTCTATGTAATAACCTGTTGGATGAATTAATTTGTTAATAATTTCTTTCAAAAAAAAGTTGTGTATGTCAATAATTTTTCGTATTTTTGTAGTGAAAATCAATTTATTACAAAAGACTATCGATATGCACAACTTTTATGCAAAGTACGCA
>JAZLLD010000036.1:0-10125 GCA_045597945.1 Bacteroidales bacterium | reverse complement strand
GCTACTTTTCACCAGCAATTTGTTAATAACGCGGCATGGTGGCTGGATGCCGAAATTTGGCTGGATGTGGCAAAAGACATGTTGCTTTGAAACTGGGTTCAACCACCCGTGAAACATCGCCCAAGGGCCGTTCCTCAGAGCGGGTCTACAACGGGTCTTCAACGGGCCTTCAACGGGGTTGGGGTTTTGGCGGGGAATGTGTGGTAAAAAGGTGGGTTGGGAGCGGCGAAAAGGGGAGGGGTTTTGAGTGAGATTAGAAGCCTCGGGCGGATTTGATTTGCTGGTAGGCCTGGGTGATGCGGCGGAATTGCTCGGCAGCGCGGTGCTGGGTGGCTTCGTCGGCTGTGGCCACGCGGTCGGGGTGGTACTGCATGGCCAGTTTGCGGTAGGCTCGTTTCACCTCGTCGTTGCTGGCTTGCGGAGTCAGCCCCAGGATGCTGAAGGCCGAAGTCCGGGGTGTGGTTTGTCGTGGCTTTGGCGGTGGTGCTTGTTGCTGCTGTTGTTGAGTGTTTTGTGATGCCGAGGTGTTGAACCCGGCTTTGTTCATGTGTTGGTTGAAGATATTGATATATTCATTTTTATACACTCCGATGGCGGCGGTTATCTCTTGCAGCAATTTGATTTCGTAGATTGAGATTTTGCCATCAGAGGCTGCGAGGTCGAATAGGAAGGAGATGAGTTGAACTCTTTCGGCATAGGGTAGGTGTTGTCTTAATAAGTCGCCGCACAGTGCGGTATTCACGTTTTTGCCGACAAGGTCTTGCAGTATGAGTTCTAGGTATTTGGCCTTCTCGACATTGTATCTGTTGAGGTAGTGGGTGCGGATATAGTTAAGTTTGTCGTCGAGGTATAAGTATACTGATTGTGAGTAGATTACCGATATGATGGCTATTGAGTAGACTTCTAGGTTTTCTTGCTGAGTGGCACCTCGTTTCCGGGGAACACCATTTGAATCCAGGCGGTATTTGCTTTTGCCCAACCGAAAACCATAGTTGATTGCTATTGATGCAATTATAACTAATAGATATATAATCAGTATGTACATGTACGGTTGGGCAGTTGTGAATCTGGGAGTCTATTTGATACCGCGGGCGGTCTTCAGTTGTTCATAGGCTTCATTGATTTTGCGGAATTGTTCTTCAGACTGTTTCTTCACTTCTTCGCCCATGCCTTCTACTTTGTCGGGGTGGTATTTCATGGCCAGTCGGCGGTAAGCTTTCTTGATTTCGTCGTCGGATGCCGTGGGGTTGATTCCCAGCACTTGGTAGGGGTCGATTTTTTGGCTGAAGCTGTTGGTTGTGTAGCTGCTCTGCTGGCGCTGATAGCTGTAGCTGCCGCCCACATGGCGGTGGTAGATGGAGGTGTAGTCATTGCGGTTGATGCCCAGGTGCGATGCAATGGTGTGCAGGACAGTGTTTTCGGAGTCGTGGTATTCGCCATCGGCCTTGGCCAGACCGAAGAGGAAGTCGACCATGTGGTAGCGGGTGGTGTAGTCTGTGTTGTATTTGATCTGGGTGCAGACTTTGTGCAGGTCGATATTGGTTTCTGGCTTCACGAGGTCGCGGAGAATGTGTAGCAAGTCGTTGCCTTTCTCCTCGCCGTAGTTCTTGAGTAAGAATTGTTTAACATAGTCAAGCTCAGCGTGTTTCACTGCGCCGTCGGCTTTCATTACGGCGGCAATCAGCACGGTGAGTGCCACATTGACATCGTCCTGTGTGCCGGTGTTGCGATAGCGTTGGTGTGAGTTGTAGGCTCTGCTGGTATCGTAGGAATCGGATTTGTTTTCAAAAGAGCGGCCAAGAATATAGCCTAAGATGGCTCCAATAGGTCCCATGGTCGACCAGCCGATGCCGGTGAGAATCCATTTTGTGATGCCCATGATTATTTGATTTTATTGAATTTAAATGTATGTTCGGGAGTGGAGAGAATGTAGAGTCCGGCCGGCAGGCTGGCCACCGAGATGGCTGAGCCCTGGAAGGTGGAGGTGAGCACCACTTGGCCCATGGTGTTGTAGATGCGCACGGGAGTGCCGAGGGCTATGCCTTGGAGGTTGATGTGGGTGGTGGCTGGGTTGGGGTAGAGTGCAAGTGAGGCAGGCTGCATGTCGTTGATGCCTTGGGATTCGAAGAATCTAACTGAGAATGTGCAAGTTGTGCCGTTGTCGGTAATGTCGTAGATCTCAAAACTGTTCTCCGGAGTGCCGTCGGCCAGGAATGGGTGTGGGTTGGTGTATGCGTTGAAGCGTGTTTGGTAGTTTGCGGTTTTGAAGAATGGGTCAAAGGCGTTGCCGTTGATGGTGTCGTTGTCGCTGTTTGGGCGGAAAACATAATAAGTATTAGGCACATTGAAGAAGTCGAAATAGGCATTGCCGCAGTGATTGATATCCATCGGCACGGTGTCCATCCAACGGCCAATGACCAATCCGCCGGTCAAGTGTTCGTAGAGGTCTTGGTTTTCGCGATAGCGGTATTCTATGGTGTACCATTGGTTGGTGTCGATGGCAGATTTAATATAGTAGAGGTTGTTGCTGGGCGAAGAGGAATTGCTGTTGATGGTGTAGGTGCCGTCCTGGGTGATTTGAATGGGGTCGTCGGCCACGTGGAGTATTCTATTTTTGTAGATTACAGCAGGATGGCAGAATTCAGACTGCATGATGTCGTTGTATACGGGGGCTACGTTGGTGTAGTTGAAATAATGGTAGAGGTCCGGCAGCCCCAGGGAATGGCTCATCTCGTGGCAGAATGTGCGGACTGCGAATTGGGGGGAGTTGTCGAATTCAAAGTTGAATGTATTGACACGCTTTCCATTGATTGTCAAGGTATAACCGATGGAATCGTGGGGGAAATATTCCATGTGTGGCCATAGGAGCTCGGCCCATTCGCCGGTTTGGCCCTGCACGATGATGGAAATGTTGTCGATATCGCCATCGCCATTGCAGTCCAGGTTGATGTCGTTGGACACAAGGTGCAGAGAATCAACATATCGGCACAGGCGCTCGATGAGGTGTGCCTCGCGTTTGGAAATGCTGATGATGGGGTTGGGGATGGTGTAGCCCTCGGGGTTGGTGGGAGAGTAGGGCTGGAAGTAGCCGCGGTTGTAGGGGTCGGTGTAATGAGTGACTTGAGAATTGCGCACTTGGTCGGAGTATACTGTCTGGAAATCAATCTTGTTGTAGCTGATATGGTGGAAGAATTCAGTCACATTGGGGTAGCCGAGATGGAAGATGTTGTTGATATTATTCAGGAGATTTGGGGTTGTGCCTTGGTCATCAGCAAAGCGGAGGAAGAGCACCAGGTTGGTGTATTTATGCTCATAATTGACAATATGTGTGACAGAGAAGGGTACGCTGAACTGGTGGTCGAGGTCGTCAAAATAATAAGTCTCATCAACTTCTATTCCGGCATAGAAGGTGTCGTAGCTGTACTGCATCAAGGCATGGTAGTTGGTGGCGCTGAGGTTGAGGGTATAGGAGAAACTGCATTGGACAGTGTCGCCCGGAGCCACGGTGACGCGGCGGCCGTCGACACAGCCATAGTATTGATTATCATAGTCGCCATAGATGTTCACGCCTACGAAGATGTTGAGTGTGGTGTCGCCGAGGTTGGTGATGGAGTAGGAACCGGAAATGGGTTCGTCGTAGTTGAAAGTGTTGCTGGTGAGGGTGAGGTCGGAACCCATGGCCAGGATGGCGCGGGGGGCGGTGGAGGGATGCAGGTTGAAGATGCAGTACTCCATGGAGCTGAAGTCGTACTGGGTGAGTGGGCGAAGCACGTTAATGGCATAGTAGCCATCGCAATAGCCTCCCCAGCCCCAGTTGAAATGGAAGAGGTCGTCGGCATCATATCCATCGCATACAAAGGCATGGCCGCCGGCCACGGTGCCCTCGTAGTCGTTGCGATACGACTGGCCGCAATAGTAGACTGGGCGCAGCTGAGAGAGGTCGTTTTTCAGCAGGTTGACCCAATTGCGGCTGGCATTAGAATAATATTGTATCTGGCAGTCGGTATTGTAGTGGAAATAGCGCTGCATGCCGCTCATGTTGGCCGAGATGGTGGAGCCGGAACTGCCGGCGCAGTCGGTGTTGTAGTTCATGTTGCAAGCCACGCCGCATTGGGCCAGCAGTGTGGCCACGGCCTCGACTTCGGCTGCCGAACTGGTTGCCGTAAGGTGTTCTGGCATAAGCGAGTAGTTGTAGGTTGTGCTGCCAAAGTCGGCTGAGGGCGAGCCGTAACGCCAGCAGGGATATTCGTTGGGGTTGTAGGTGTAGGAATGATGGCCGTAGCCATGCTGAGGGAACTGCCAGTAGCGGATAATCTGGGCGGCAGCCAGCGCACCGCAGCCCACGGTAGGATGGCCGTTGAGGTGTGCCAGGCTGCTGTCGGCAGCCATCACCGAGTCGTAAGGCACTAGGCTGTTGTAGCCGTAGCCAGACTGTCTCCACTGGGTGGCAATCAGGGCTGGGATAGAGTCGGGGTAGGTGGGTTTGGCTTCCGGTTTGTAGGCGGCATAAAGTTCCTCAAGCGTGGTGCTGCCAAGTTGGCGAATCTGGTCTTCGAATTTCTCAAGCCAATAGCGCATGCCGTCAGGAAGTTGTTCATTCACAAGTGTTCCCGTGGCCGAGTAGCCCAGTATTTCTCGGGTGCGGGAATCATTGGATGTTATCACAAATCCGCCTCCGCCGATATTGTAGGCCTGGATGTGGCTGAGCCCTTTAATGTTGGCCTGGGTAAGCTCTACGGGGGAGCCGCCCTTTAGGTTGCGGGCAAAGGACTCTACATGCTTGGACTGGCAGAATCCGCTGATTCCCAATACTGTTGCTGCTAGCAGCGCTACGGTCTTTTTCATATTTTATAGTATTATTCTTCTTTCAATGCAATTGAGACTGCATAGCCCTGGTTGGCGATGCTGTCGCTAGGTGTGGCGGTCACGATGGTGAACTGCGAGGCGGCGATGCCCTGGTTGGCAACGTGCATCTGCAGCACCTTGTTGCGGGTCTCGTGGTTTTTAAGAATGGTGGCATCCTCGGTGGGGCGGGTTTGCAACTCCATGGTAAGGTGATAGTTCTCATCGGTTTTGGCCAGGACGATCACCTTGTCGATCTGGTAGAACTGCTCAGAGGTGAAGTCGGCCTCCTCGGGATTGATGGCAATGAACATCTCGTCAGAATTGTTGCTGAACATGTTGCCGAGAGAGCGGAAAGGCGAGGTGGCCACCTTCACCACCAGGTTGCCCAAAGTCTTCCAAACCAGCTTCATGTAGTTGAACTCGGGGTTATCGATATTGCCGGCAATGGGCACATCCAGGATGACCTTGTCGTCTTTGTCTTTCAAGATATAGAGGGCGGCCTTCATGGGCAGGTTCAGCTTGGCTTTCACATCTTTGCGCTTTTCGCCGAAGGTGGGTTTGTAGATATCAATGCGGTTCTTGCCGTTCAACTGGCTGTTGCGGATGGTGTTGTAGCTGGTGAATGAGAAAACGCCTTCCTCAAAGGGCAGGCCGAAATAGGCAATTGTGTAGGGGCTCAGGTTGGTGAGGTGCAAGTTCTTGATGTTCAGGCGCAGCGACTGGTTCTGCTTCCAGTCAGAGATGTTGCCAGACCAGTCGATGATGGCGGCACCGCCGCTGGGCAGATTGGCAAAGATGCGAGCGCTGTTGTTGCCTGTAGTGGTCAGATTTTCAGCCTGTAGGCGGATATTGGTGACCGGGAAGACAAAGTCCACGGGCATTGTGTGGTCTGCATAGGTGAAGTTGATATTGGCAAAGTCGACATGGCCGACTCTCAGCTGCATGGGTTTGGAGGGCTCGGCCTTGGCGGTGTCTTTCTGTTCGACTGGGTCTTCACTGGAGCTAGACTGGGGTTTCAGCAGGCGTGAGAAGGTGTTGGTGCTGTCGGCAAACATCTCGTATTTGGCCTGCAGGCCATTCAGCTCAACACGGCTGATGTCGAAGAGGTTCTGGCTGAGAACCACTTTGTTGACGTCCACGCCTAGGTGGTTCAGCGATGCCACAGAGGCATGTTGGTTGTCGATGATGTTCACGTCATCAATGCTGGCCTTGGCGGTGATTTCCATGTCCATAATCTGGCTCAAGTTGCCCTTGGCTTCGGCATTCAGATCCAACCGGCCATGGATTTCTTCCACATTGGCTATGTCAACAACATAAGCTTTGGCCTGGTTCAGGGCGAAATTGGAGAGCTGCAGATTGGCGCTAAAGTCGTTGGACTCAGCATTGTAGGTGGCATCCACATTCAGTGCGCCGCCATCGGCTAAGGCCAGCGAGAGGCCGGCATCGGTGTTGTCTTTTCCGCCAAGAGAAAAGTCGGGAACAATGAGGTTCAGGTCTTTAAATCCCCAGCGACTATTTTTCTGTACGTCAGTATATTTTGCCGAGCCGTTGGCCAGGCGGATGTTGTGGACCGAGATAACCCAGGAACTTGGGGTTGTGTCTTCCACTTCCTCCACCTCGGTGGAATCCTTGGCAAAATGGTCGAGGATGGAGGAGAAGTTGAATCGCGAGCCATTCTGCAGCACATTCACGTCAAGTCCGGCCAGGGTGATGTGGCGGACATAAACAGTCTGGCCAACCAGTCGCAGCAGCGAGACGCCGAGATCTAGGGTGTCGAATCCGGCAAATTTCTCCTTGGCGTCATCTTCGTAAATGGTGAGACCCTCAATAGCCACATGGCCGGTGAAAAGGTTCAGCCCCACATGGTCGATATTGGCATGACGACCAATCAAATCTTCTGCATGGTTGTTCACATAGTTTTTGGCAATGCTGCCGCCAAAAAGAGATGCGAAGACAAATATTAATAGTATAAAGGCAATAATGCTACCGATTACTATGGACGTGATTTTCAGTGCTTTTTTCATAATGGGTGTTTGAATTTCTTTATGCAAAGATATAAAAAAATATTGAATTTCTTTATTATGTCGATTAATTTTTGTAATTTTGCATTTCAGAACAAACAAATTAAACACAATGAATACCGCAATTGTAAAGTCTCAAAATTTCTGGCGTACCGCGTTGATTGACGTGGTTTTACTTGCCACCGCATGTCTTATTCCCACGCTGTCTCACATCACTGCGCTTCCTTTGTATCAGCTCAACCCTATGCTGCTGGTTCTCATGGCTGGTATGCTCTTGGTTAGCGACCGTCGCAATGCTTTCTTGATGGCTGTTTTGCTGCCCGTGGTCTCTATGCTGGCCGTTGGCATGCCCACCCCTATGAAGGCTCTCTGCATGGTTCCTGAATTCCTCACTGTTGTGGCTGTCAGCACCCTGCTCCAGGGCAAGGCAAGCCGTTTTGTTGGCCGCATGGGCTGCATGGTGGCTGCCATCATGTGCGGCAAAGTGGTCTACTATGGTCTTAAAGCCATGCTTTTCACCTCTGTAGCACTGATCAGCACCCCCGTTCTCACCCAGTTGCTGGTTGTCTTGGGCGCTTCCATCGCTTTCGCTGCCATCAGCAAGAAATAATTGACTTATGAAGAAACTGTTAGCCATCCTGTTCCTCGCCTCATGCCTCTCGGCAGGAGCGCAAGAGTCAGCAACCGAACCCGTGGGCAAATGCCAGGGCTTGTTCTCTGTCAGCGCCTCCAAGGTGGTGCGCTTCTCCCCGGGCAATCTGCAGTATCAGCCCTCCACCTCGCTTTGGCGTTTTGCCGAAAACCAGACCGAAACTTTGGAATGGACCGCCAAGTCCGCCTCCGAGCGCTACAAGGGTTGGATTGACCTTTTTGGCTGGGGCACAGGCACTAATCCCACCAATTTTTCCGACAACGCAGCCGACTATTCCTTTGTGGACTGGGGGTCCTACTGCGGCCTGCCCACTAACGGCGGCAAGATGTGGCGCACCCTCACCATGAACGAATGGACCTATATCCTGGCCAAGCGCAAGAATGCTCGCCGCCTGTATGCCATCGCATACGTCGACCACAAGTACGGCATGATTCTCCTGCCCGACAACTGGGTATGTCCCAAGGGCGTATGGGTCAAGCCGGGTCCCAAGGAAGACCAGGCCAACTGGTACACTGCCGAGTCGTGGGCCAAACTTGAGGCCGCCGGCGCTGTTTTCCTCCCCTGCGAGGCCAAACGCATGGGCACCGCCCTCCAAGGCTCGGCCAGCTCTTGCCACTACTGGACAGCTTCCGTCAACACCAAGAAGACCTCCGAGGCCCTCTATATCCTGGTTGATCCCTATCTGCCCCAGGCTCGCTCCGCAGCCAAGAGCAATGGCTTCTCGGTTCGCCTAGTGCAGGAATATTAATAGAAATCATTCCAATATGAGTGGTGGGCAATAGCCGTCAGGGCTGGGTCCGCCACTCATTATTTAATAATAAGCGTGGCTGGTGACCAGAATTAGGCATCAGAATTGTTGATTTAAATAAATATAGAAATGAATATAGCAGTTGTTTTGGCCGGAGGAACAGGCTCCCGCATGGGTGCCGACCGCCCCAAGCAGTTCTTGCCGCTGGATGGCCGCATGGTCATAGAGCACAGCATCGAGGCCTTTGTGCTGGCTCTGTGCATTGACGAAGTGGCCGTGGTGGTGCATCCAGACTGGATTGACTTTGTGCGCGATATTGTGGTGCGCAACTGTTGGTGCAAGGTGCGCAAGATAATACCCGGGGGGTCAGAAAGATACATGTCGAGCCTCCATGCCATTGAGGCCTACACGGCCTATGGTCCAGAGACCAACATCATCCTCCACGATGCCGCCCGCCCTTGGATTTCGCAAGAGGTCATACAGCGGGTAGCCTTGGCACTGCAGCAGCACGAGGCTGTAGGGGTTGGCATTCCTTCCACCGACACCGTGTGGGTGCTCAGCCCCGCCGGAGGCACGATTGCCGAGATTCCCAGCCGGTCGCTCATGTGGCGAGCGCAGACCCCGCAAGCCTTTCGCCTCGGACTGATTGCCGAGGCCTACCGCCGTGCCCTTGCCGACCCCCGGATGGCCGCCACCGACGACTGCGGAGTTGTGCTCAAATACATGCCCGAAGTGGCCATAAAAGTGGTGGAAGGCGAGGAACGAAACAAGAAAATTACCTTTAAAGAAGACCTTTAATTCTTAGTATATTTATGACTGATTATAAACAACTTTGCACTGATGTCTGCTCCCTGTCCAAGGAGGTGGGCGAATATCTCAGAACCGAGCGTGAGCGAATCGGCTCGGTGGCCTCCGAGAGCAAGGGCATACACGACTATGTGACCGCCTTCGACAAAGAGTCGGAACGCCGCATCGTCACCCGTCTCAAAGAGCTCCTGCCCGGCAGTGGTTTCATTGCCGAGGAAGGCACAGCCGGCAAGACCGGAGCCGAACCCTATGTATGGATTGTCGACCCCCTGGACGGCACCACCAACTATATCCACGGCCTGCCCATCACCTGCGTCAGCATAGGCCTTTACCAGAACCTCGGCGAGGGCAGGGGGCGCATGGTCATGGGCGTGATCTATGAGCTCTGGGCCCGGGAGTGCTTCTATGCCTATGAGGGTGGGGAAGGATCCTTCTGCAATGGCCGACCCATCCATGTGTCGCAACCCTGCCAGATGAACGACTCGCTCATCGCTACCGGGTTCCCCTACACCAATTTCAGCCGCATGCGCCAATACATGGAATTCCTGGAGTGGACCATGCGCAACACCCACGGCGTCCGCCGCTTAGGCTCTGCGGCAGCCGACCTGGCCTACGTGGCCTGCGGCCGTGTGGATGGTTTTTATGAGTACGATCTGAAACCCTACGATGTGGCTGCCGGGGCATTTATCGTGGAAAAAGCCGGCGGCTGTGTCGGCGACTTCAGCGGCGGCGACAATTGGCTTTTCGGTCGCGAGATGGTGGCCGCCAACGCCAACCTTTATCCCGAGCTCATAGCCCAAGTCAAGCACTTCCTGTCGGAAAACAAATAGCAATTAGCTATTATATAGATAATTAGGTCGCTATCAACAAGACTTCCAACCCTCGGCCTAACCCTCTGCAAAGCCTCCGGTTGTTGACCACAAAGCCGGAGGCTTGCCATTTATAAATATAAGCCTGCAGCACCCCTTCTCCCACTGTAACCCCGCTAGTTTTACCTTAGTTATTCTATAGTTATACCTTAGTTATTCTATTATATATAGGATAAATATAGT
>JAZLLD010000035.1:0-69138 GCA_045597945.1 Bacteroidales bacterium | reverse complement strand
CGCTAATTTTGGTGGCTATGGAGCGGGTGTTCACCTCTTCCCATTCCGAACAGAGAAGTTAAGCCCCGCATCGCCGATGATACTGCGCTCGTTCGTGGAAAAGTAGGTCGCCGCCAATCTTCTATACCGAGGGAGTCCGTATGGCCTCCCTCTTTTTTTTGCCCAGCCCGGAGTGACGGGATGGGGCCGCCAGGGCGCCCTCCGAGGTACGCAGAGGCTTGACTTCGAATTATGAGATACGCTATTGTTGGTATGGGCGCCGTAGGAGGCTACTATGGCGCACGGTTGGCTCAGCACGGCCTAGATGTGCATTTTTTGTTGCGAGGTGATTATGAACATGTGCTTCTTAATGGTCTTGCGGTAGAGTCTTATATGGGGTCTTTTCGGTTGTCAAATCTGAATGTCTACAACGATGTGCGGCACATGCCTAAGTGTGATGTCGTGATGGTCTGTCTCAAGACTACGTCCAATTTGTTGCTGCCCCAGTTGCTTGCTCCGTTGCTCTTGCCTAATTCGGTTGTGATACTTGTGCAAAATGGTATCGGTGTTGAGGCTAGTGTTCAACAGATGTTCCCTCATGTGCAGTTGGCTGCTGGTGTTGCGTTTATCAATTGTGCAAAGTCGGGAGCAGGTCAAATAATACATCGTGGATTCGGCCATATCAGTTTATGCAATTATAGTTGTGTCGATACTGCTATACTGCATCGTGTTGCTGATGATTTCAACAAATCCATGGTGCCTGCTCAGGTCTCTGATTATTGTGATGCACGTTGGAGAAAGAATATATTGAATATGGCTACTAATGGTCTTACTGTGTTGCTCAATGCGCGCTGCGACGAGTTGATTTCCAATCCTTCGTCTTGCAAGTTGGTGCGTGACCTTATGTTGGAAGGCGTGCGTGCGGCTCGTGCCTGTGGCGTTACCAACATACACGACGATTATGTAGACCAACTGATTGAATCCACAAGTCGGACAGTCTTTGCCACCTCTATGAAATACGATTTCGACCATCATCTGCCTTTGGAAATTTTCTTTATGTATACTCAGCCCATTACAATGGCAGAGTCTCATGGTTGCGATCTTCCTCGGTTGCGCATGCTAGAACAGCAACTTCTTTATCTAGAGACCCATAATGAAGTGACACTGCAATCTCCAATTCCAGGTTCAATGTAAGATGCTATTGCAGGATGGCTTGTTCTTTGCGCTGCTTGCAAGAGTTTATATGGCGTGAATGACTTTGGCCTCTTATCACCAGTGATTGGTTGTTTAAAAAGTCAAAATAGTGCAAGGTGTACAGAAATTCAAGCTTATATGTTGCTGAAGAATTAGTAGGTGATATCACCTGTTTGCTATAATATGGAATGGATGCATTAACAAAAATCTCATCTAAGTTGCATCTTTAGTAATACAAAATCGAAGGGCTTACCTATCTAGGTAAACCCTTCGATTTTGTATTGTGGAAACTTTTAAACTATTCGAACTTGTCGGCAATAGCTGCTGCCAGCTCTACAAATTCTTCTTGTTCCATTTTGACATGGTTGCGGAAGTTCATGTCGCCTTCTGTTTGCAACGGAATCAGGTGTATGTGGGCATGGGGGACTTCAAGACCCAGCACGGCCATACCGACTTTAGTGCAGGGGCAAACCTTTTTTATGCTCTTGGCCACGCGGCGTGCAAATGCCTGCAGCTCGCAATAGGATTTCTCATCAAGGTCGAAGATGTAGTCTACTTCTTGCTTGGGAATGCAGAGTACATGGCCTTTTGCCACAGGATTGATGTCCAAGAATGCGAAGCAATTCTCGGTCTCTGCTACTTTGTAGCAAGGGATTTCGCCTGCTACTATTTTGGAGAAAATGGATGCCATATTATTAATGATTAATTATTATATACAAAAGTTCCGTTTTCGGTGCTGACGGTCACTTGAGGACCCTTGTTGTCCTCTACATGGCCGATGATTTGAGCGTCAACATTGAAACTCTTTGAAATCTCAATGATGCCTTTTGCGGTTTCTTCGTCGGTGTAAATCTCCATGCGGTGGCCCATGTTGAACACCTTGTACATCTCTTTCCAGTCGGTGCCGCTTTCGTTGTGGATCATGCGGAACAGCGGGGGGACAGGGAAAAGATTGTCCTTGACCACATGCAAATTGTCGATAAAGTGGAGCACTTTGGTCTGTGCGCCGCCGCTGCAGTGGATCATGCCGCTGATCTTGGGTCGATATTCATCAAGCACACGGCGGATGATGGGAGCGTAGGTGCGGGTGGGGGAGAGCACCATTTTGCCAGCGTCAACACCGGGAACCTCGGTTGGGTCGGTCAGCTTTCTGGTGCCGGTATAGACAACCTCTTGAGGCAGATTGTGGTCATAGCTCATGGGGAAGTTGTCGGCATAGAATTTCGAGAACACATCGTGGCGTGCCGAGGTGAGGCCGTTGCTGCCCATGCCGCCATTGTATTCGGTCTCGTATGTGGCCTGGCCAAAAGAAGCGAGGCCGACGATAACATTGCCTGCGTGGATGTTTGCGTTGTCAACCACGTCGGAGCGGCGCATGCGCGCGGTCACAGTGGAGTCAACAATGATGGTGCGTACAAGGTCTCCCACGTCGGCAGCCTCACCGCCGGTCAGATAGATGCCGATGCCCAGATCGCGCATCTGCTGGAGGAATTCTTCTGTGCCATTGATAACGGCGCTGATCACCTCGCCGGGGACCAAGTTCTTGTTGCGGCCGATGGTGGAGGAAAGAAGAATATTGTCCACAGCACCCACGCAAAGGAGGTCGTCAAGGTTCATGACCACGGCATCGATGGCAATACCTTTCCAAACGCTCAGGTCGCCGGTCTCCTTCCAGTACAGATATGCCAGCGAAGACTTAGTGCCGGCACCGTCGGCATGCATAATATTACAGAAATTCTGGTCTCCACCCACATAGTCGGGGATGATTTTGCAGAAAGCCTTAGGGAAAAGACCCTTGTCGATGTTCTTAATAGCATTGTGGACGTCCTCTTTTGAGGCCGAAACACCACGAAGATTATATTTTAATGTATCCATAATAGAATATTTTTATCACTTGACATGTTTTTGAGTTGAAAAATGATGACAAAAAAGTGTGAAAAATGCGACTAAAACGAATAATTTTCAGCAAAATGACGCATAATTGACCTTGATTTGTCTCAAAATCTTCTCGAATGCAAAAATACTACTTTTTTTTTATATATCTGAAAAAAAGATTATTAGTTTTTCTAAAAGTCGCCCAACTTTCTTAATAAAGGTTAAAATTGAGATTTTTTGAAGAAAAAGTATTGCTGATTGAAAAAAAAGTTGTAATTTTGCACCCGATTTCGAGAGAATAAAAAAGAAAGAAAAAAATAAATTTAATCATGTATCTGACTAAAGAAAAGAAAGAAGAAATTTTTGCTGAGTACGGTAAAAACGCTCAGGATACTGGTTCCATCGAGGCACAGATCGCCCTCTTCACCTATAGAATCCAGCACCTCACCGAGCTGATGAAGAATAACAAGAAAGATCAGGTGAGTGAACGCGCACTCGTAGCTTTGGTTGGCAAGCGCCGTCGCCAGCTCGACTACCTCAAAGAGAATGACATCGAGCGTTATCGTGCCATCATCAAGAAACTCAACTTAAGAAAGTAATAGTTTTTCATATTTATTTGGTTATGGTTGAGACAGCTGGGTTCTCCGGCTGTCTTTTTTTTAAACCCACAATCAAAGTGCGTGTCGCGCGGTGCGGCACGTAGAGGAATAAAAGAAACTGAAAGGAAAGAAAATGAACATTATCACAAAGAAATTCGATCTCGGCGATGGCCGCATGGTCGAAATCGAAACTGGCAAACTTGCCAAACAAGCCGACGGCGCTGCCGTTGTCCGTATGAACGACACCATGCTTCTTGCCACCGTGTGCTCCAAGCGCGAAGTGGGCGAGAACGTCGATTTCATGCCCCTTACTGTTGACTACCAAGAGAAGTACGCTGCCATGGGCCGTTTCCCTGGCGGTTTCTTCAAGCGTGAGGCTCGTCCCTCCGAGCATGAAATTCTGATTGCTCGCCTGGTCGACCGCGCACTCCGCCCTCTCTTCCCCGATAATTTCCATGCCGAAGTCCAGGTCCAGATCACCCTCATCTCTGGCGACAAAGATACCATGCCCGACCAGCTCGCAGCTCTTGCAGCCGCTTCTGCTCTCGCCGTATCCGACATCCCCTTCAATGGTCCTGTATCTGAAGTTCGCGTGTCTTACCTCGATGGCCAGTATGTCATCAACACTCCTCTCCAGGACATCGAACGTGCCGACCTCGACCTCATCGTTGCCGCTACCGAAGAGAACATCATGATGGTGGAAGGCGAGATGAAAGAAGTCAGCGAAGAAGTCATGCTCAACGCACTCAAGGCTGCCCACGAGGCCATCAAGATCCAGTGCCGTGCTATCGCCGAACTTACTGTTGAGGCTGGCAAGACCGAGAAACGCGAATACTGCCACGAAGTCAACGACGAAGAGCTTCGCCAGCGTGTCCGCGACGCCGTCTATCAGAAATGCTACGAGTTCTCCAAGCAGGGCATCGCCAACAAGCACCAGCGCGAAGAAGGCTTTGCCGCCATCAAGCAGGAGTTCATCGACGCCAACTATACCGAGGAAACCCTCACCGACGAAATCCAGTTCATGATTGACCGCTACTATCACGACACCGAGCGTGAAGCAATGCGCGACATGGTTCTGGCCGAGCGCACCCGCCTCGACGGCCGCCAGCTCGACGAAATCCGCCCCCTCTGGAGCGAAGTCAGCTATCTGCCCTCCGCCCATGGTAGCGCCATCTTCACCCGTGGTGAGACCCAGTCCCTCAGCACCGTCACCCTTGGCACCAAGCTTGATGAGCAGGTCATCGATGGCGCTGTTGTTGAAGGCACCCGCCGTTTCCTCCTCCACTACAACTTCCCCGGCTTCGCAACTGGCGAGGTCAAGGGCAACCGCGGCCTCAGCCGTCGCGAAGTCGGCCATGGCCATCTCGCTTGGCGTGCCCTCAAGGAAGTCATCCCCGCAGAGACCGACTGCCCCTACACCATCCGTGTTGTTTCCGATATCCTCGAGTCCAACGGCTCCAGCTCCATGGCCACCGTCTGCGCTGGCTGCCTGGCACTGATGGATGCAGGTGTGAAGATCCGCAAACCTGTCGCCGGTATCGCTATGGGTCTTATCAGCAAGGGCGACAAATGGGCTGTCCTTTCCGACATCCTCGGCGATGAGGACCACCTCGGCGACATGGACTTCAAGGTCTGCGGCACCCGCGACGGTATCACTGCCTGCCAGATGGATATCAAGGTCGACGGCCTCAGCTACGACGTTCTCGCCAAGGCACTTGAGCAGGCTCGCCAGGGTCGTCTTCACATCCTCGACCACATCCAGAGCACCATCGCTGAGCCCCGTGAGGACTACAAACCCTTCGTTCCCCGCATTGTCCAGATTCAGATCGACAAAGACTTCATCGGCGCTGTTATCGGCAAGGGTGGCGAGGTTATCCAGAAAATCCAGAAGGAGACCAACTCCATCATCAATATCGAAGAGAAAGACGGCAAGGGTATCGTTGATATCGCCGCTGTCGACAAAGACTCCATCGAGGCTGCCCTCAAGTGGATTAAAGAAATCTGCACCGTTCCCGAAGTTGGCCAGGTCTACGACGCCAAGGTTGTCAGCATCGTTGAGTTCGGCGCATTCCTCGAGTTCCTTCCCGGCAAAGAAGGCCTCATGCACATCTCCGAGTACGACTATGCCCGCACCGAGACCCTCGAAGGCCTCATCAATGTTGGCGACACCATCCAGGTCAAGATTATTGCCATCGATGAGAAGAACGGCAAGCTCAAACTCAGCCGCAAAGCCCTCCTCCCCAAGCCCGAAGGCTATGTAGAGGAAGAGCAGCGTCCTCGCGGACCTCGTGGTCCTCGTCGTGATGGCGACCGTGGCCCTCGTCGCGATGGTGAGCATGGTCCCCGTCGTGATGGCGACCGCCGCCGCAGCGATGGCGAAAATCACCGCCGCTAAAAAAATCTCGCCCTTTGCACAATAAAAAATAAAAAGGCGAGTTATTATAGGGTGTCTGATTTCAAGACATTGAAGCAGACACCCCTCATGCGATAGTAGCTCAGTTGGCAGAGCGGCGGCTTCCCAAGCCGCAGGTCGCGGGTTCGAACCCCGTCTATCGCTCCATCAAAACACCAAAGGCTTCCTCCGAGGAAGCCTTTGTGCGTCATCAGCCGGGTACGATGTATCAAAAATCACCTGGAAGCCGCCAGCGGATAATCCGAAATGTAAAATTATACATTGCCGATGTAATATTTTACATTCTCAGTTTTCGGCCATTCGGGGCAAATACTCAGATATCTTTAGAAACAAGCTGTTTGTGATAAAATATTGAAACCATAGGGATTGGCGAAATCTCAAATGTAAAATGTAAAACCCATTTTTAAACAAAACACCACCAAAAACGAGGTTGCAGCCCAAACGGATTTTACATTTTACAATTTAAGAGTTATTAAGAATAAGCGAGAGGAAGAAACCTCCGTCCAGCTCAAATTGCAGCGCCGCCTTTCGCCATCCTTCCAAGCCGATATCCCACACATTGAGTAACCCCGTTGAAGGCCCGTTGAGGGCCCGCTGTAACCCCGCTCCGTGAAACGTCTCCCGGAGAGTGTTCCACGGCCCCTCGGATGCTCAATGGCCGGACTATGAAGCACAACAGGAATTCAGCGATGGTTGCCTATTTGAACTTGATGCCGGATGAAGGCCGCAGTTTGATCTCCTCGTCGCTGCAGAGACGATAGACCCGGTTGGCTATAAACTCGGTGAGGGTGGTGACGTTCTGCTTGTTCTGCCCTAAATTGAGTATGTTGATGGGGAATTGGTTGCCCGACTCCACCACCACCTTGCTCGTCTGAGTGCTAGTAGCCACCACCCGCACACGAATATTCTCGCCCAAAGCCAGCAGACTAGCCCCATGCTTGGCAGTAATCACAAAGTTCATATCATCGCACTTCACCCGATGAAACATATCGCAAGTCTCAAAAGTATGCCTCACCGCAGTATAAACCCGCCGCGCATTCTGATTGAATTCGGTTGTGTTGGATTTCATGATTAAGAGGTCTTAATAAATCTGAAGAGCCTGTTGAACTTCTTATGCGGATTATTTATCCGACACTACGATAGTTGTCAAAGTATACGCATAAGATTGACTATTGTTATAATACATCTGCCAAGCAATCAACGAGGTCTCCTACAGTTCCAATTTTTTCTGCATCCTCGTCAGCAACTTGAATGTCAAAAGCTCTTTCAATTTCCATTATTAATTCAACCGCATCAAGGGAATCTGCTCCAAAATCGCTGAAGAAAGATGATTCACTTCTAACATCTTCGCTATCTATGCCCAGTTTGTCAACAATAATCTCAATGATTGTAGAATAATCAGAATCTGCTAGATGACACTCGGAATTCCTGAATTCAATGATGTATTTATTTCCGTCTTCCGAGAGTTCATTAATAGTAAAAACAAAGTGCCATCTCGCATTGTCATAGTCAAAGTCATTAGGCAGATTAAACAAACACTTTACATCAGGGAATCCATATCCTTCATCAAGATGCCCCAGAAACTGTTCTCCAACATAAAAATAATTATCTCCACCCCAACCATTCTCTGCACTAAAACGATTTTCTGAGATCCAGCAAGTTACATAAATATCACCTGTTGTCCAGTTTGATAGGTTGCTCAGTCTCTCCATTGAAAACTCAACTTGTTTAGGATTGGTATCCCCATCATAGTTATAGCTTGCATTTAATATTTCAACATCAGAGCAGTCACCATGTCTTGCGAAGCCACTAATATTTACTTGATTATTCTCTTCGGCTTTCGGCATTCTTGTTTTTGGGGATGGCGTGTTTACTTGTTGATTTACTTCAGTAGAGAACCCGCCCTTCTTCTTCGCACCACCCAATATGCTATCTAAATCCATAATTTATAATATTTCAGAGATTTGTTTTTCGATAATTGTTTTTGCGGTTTCGAGTTTCCCCAAATTGTCTTGAGCCTCTTTAAGTTTGGTTTCTTTATCTCCTATATTGGCAATTACTTCATCAATCATTTCCTGTAAAGGCTCTAATAGATCTGTGACAAACCGACTTTTCACTTTCTCAATTACTTCATCTTTTTTCGTAAAGACAGAGTCCAAAAAACTTGTAACATCGCTGTTCCTTATTTCATTAACCAATTCGTGAAGTCTCTTTTTCTCGTCAGAATAGGAAAAAACATTACCAAGCAGTTTCGGTAATCCCAATAATAAAACATTTTCAATATCAAATAGTTTATCCAGAAAGCCCTTGTCATCACTAGATGAGCCATCAAAACTAAATGCACTTTCGTCTTCAATCTCCAAGGATACCTCATTTTCAACACTCTTACAAAAGTCTCTAGAATCAAAATCAGGTAAATATTTCATGAGCACATCTTCGGCTTCACCTAAAAAATCAATAATATTGATTTTGATTTTGCTTTTTGCTGAATCTGCAATACGTTCGACATCACGTTTTAGCGTACGTGTTACCAAAGTCTGGAGTTCACGTTTCAACTGAGGTTCCAAAGACTGGGAATCCTGCGTTCGCTTCAAGCCATCAATGATACTATCCATTCTTTTGCATGTAGATTCTACACTATCTTCTAGTTGGTTTCTTCCAGTGCGAACAATGTTTTTCAATTCGCTATCAATATCATCACCCAAGCCTTCAATTTTCTTTGTCAAGCGTTTGTTCGCTTTAGATATATTACGTTGCCGTTCTTCAAGTTCGTCGTTAGGTTGGCTCAGTGTGTCAATAGCAATTTTGCATTCTTGGATAGACTTATCAATCTCACCTTTTTTCTTGTTGCCAGCAGCAATTATTGCATTATAAGGCTTCTTAATTAAAATTTCCTCTTTCTCTCTTTCAACAACCTTTCTGACAGCCTCAGTCAGATCGTCTAAATGGCTTTTCTGACGCATTTGAGCTTGACTGCTGATTTCAAAGTTATCACAAGCTCGCTTCCATGCGAACTGATACGATTCATTCGCAGTAACTTTACTCATCGGGAGTTCTGAAAGCAAAGCCATTTCTGCCGAAAGAGGGATTGGTGATGTCGATTGAAGAATATCGACCAAAAGGTTGTCGTTGCTTTCATGGCAAGCCTTTTGAAGTTGTTCAACTACATATTCTTTTATTTCATCTTCGGTTTCGCCATTCTGATATGGTATATCATATTTATTAATACCGATTAGGACTCTTCCGGTACCACACTGACCTACATTTTTAAATAGGATGTCTCGATCTGTGGCATCGAAAGGTCTCCCTGCATAAAGCATTAAAAGAACAACATCTGCTCTTTTTAAAAAAGCCTTGGTACGTTCTTCTCTTGACACAATTGGATCGTTAAACCCAGGTGTATCAACAATTTCAACACCCTTAAGGTATTCCTTAGGGTAGTAAATTGTAACGGATTTTGTGATTGCAACGTATTTGCCATCTGCCCCAACATACTCAACCAATTGGTCAAAGGAGTCTTCCTGATTCTTCCCTAAAAAATTATTAAGGGAAGACCCTAATTTTGCAGATTTCTCTACCAACTCTTTAGCCGCTTTGATTTTGGATTCTTCTAATGAATTTCCTGAAACATTTTCCAAAGACCTTGCTGCTTGTATTTTCTGCTCTTCCCATTCATCCTTAGAGTAGAACTCGGCTACAATTTTTTTCTGCTCACCAAATGTAATCACCGACAAGGCAGCTGTCATTGGTGTAATAGCTGCTGGTAGAACATCATCTTCAAATACAAATGCATTGAGGAAAGTGGACTTGCCGCATTTCATCTGTCCAATAACGCCTATGGTCAGTGTGTCTTGGTTAAGTTTGTCAACTATCTCTTTTTCACGATTTGCATCTATCCAGCCAAAGTCTTTAGCTTTTGATGCAAACGAAATAAGCGATTGCTTCTTTTCCCGAAGCTCTTCAAACAGGTTGGTACTCATGCTATTTCGTCTTAAAGTTCTTTGTTTTAGTGACCAATAATTCCAAACAATTATTTAACTGCTGCCATTTTTCCCGCTCCTCAGAATGAATATTCCATGCGTTTTCTAGTTCTGCAGATGTGTTTTTCATGTCATTATAAAGAGCACAGAGCGCGTCAACATGTGAGCCACCTATTTCTTCTAATAAAGAGCACATACGCTTATACTCAGCGATAGACATGTCGTAATTGGGATCCTTGAGGTTCAAGAAGCCATGCTGAGGATTGTACTGAGGAACGGATGCGGCTTCGCTACAGTCGTGCCTCATTGAACGAATTGCATTGTTATAGCGATCCGTAATCATATTACACTTGGATAACAAAGAATCGGCTGCTTTCTTTGCTGAGATAACATCCTTTTCTTGGTTTTTAGTCCATAGTTTCATTGCTTCAAGCAAACTATCCAGAAACATCTCTTTTTGGGTGTCTCGACCAATGGACTTAATTGGGCTCATAATATCAGATAATGGCGATTGTGAAGAAAATCTCACAAAGCCCTTTACGGATAAACCAGCATCAGACAGTGTCTTCTTGATTAGAGATTCAACCTTATCAACTTCCGACTTGGGATTAGTGTCAACCTTATTAATAACAACAAATAAAGGACGAGTTAAGTGTTCTTTAATAAGGTTAATCGATGTCCGATTTACAGTTCCTGCATTTACATCAAAGACCCAAAATAGAGCATCACACTCATTGATCACACTAATTGTTCTTTCTGCATCTTCTTTGTCGTTAGAGTTAAATCCTGGCGTATCAAGAATGCTTAAGTTGGCAAGATTTGCATTCTTATATGTCATCACAAAATACTGAATAAGTGACGAAACACCATTAACTTGGTCCAACAAATCCTTATTTACCCTTTTGAACGTTTGTTCAGAGATGTTTTTCAGTTCATTGCTCGGAGTTACAAATCGATAATTTGTAGAGATGCCTCCTGAAATATATGTTGGAATGGCAGTTGTGGCCTTCATACTTACAGGTAGCAAAGGAATATTAGGATTATCTTGAGATAAGATTCTATTCACGATTGATGTTTTACCGGCAGAGAATTCACCAACAAATGCAATTGAAGTCTTTCCCTGAATCCAACTTTTTTTCTGAGTGATTGCCCAACTTTTTAGTCCCGAATTGAACAAATAGTCTTGAACATCATCCTGTAAATCAAAGATCCCACAAACTGTATCACGCAGTTCGCCACTGATAAAATCATAAACATTATCAATAGTAGCATAAAGATGTGATACTGATTTATCATCTGCCTTTTTTGCAGAAAGAATCTCTTGGATAAACGCCAATGAATCAACTTTCTGTTCAAGTAGTTTAGTCGTTGATTCCAATTTCGAAACGACCTTACTAAGATCTTCTTTAACCTTTTTGCTTTCAGATAGGAGGTTGTTATACTCGGACTGCAGAGTAGAAAAGTCCGACTCTTTCGATTTCAACTTTTTCTTACATGAGGAAATATCATCTTCCAAATCTTCGTTTTCCTCCTCAAGATCTTTTATTTTCTTTTTTAGACCCTCAATTTCAGCCAATTGTTTCCCGATATCCGATTTGTCGACATTAATGTCGTTTGGTTTATCGTTTTGGGCCTTGAGTGAATTGACTTTTTCGTTTGCTTCTTTTAGAAGTGCTTCATATTTCTCTTTTATCTGTTTAGATTTCTTTTCTGCACTCTCTAACTCAACTCTGGCTTTGGATAGTTGGAATTCAAGCTCGTTAACTCGTTCGCTAGACAAAGGGGCGTTTTGAGGTGTTGGCGATTCTTGAGTTGTCGTCTTCTTCGAAAACAAAAACTTACCGCAGAACCCGCCAATTACCAGTGCGGATAATACGCAAATGATTATAATTGCATTCATGACTATTTTCTTTTTAGGGTTGCAATTTCCTCTTCATACTTTTTGCAAACTAACTCATACTCAGATACTTTTCTAAGCAAATCGCCATTCTGGACTTTCAACTTCTTCAGTTCATTCTTCGCATCAGCGAGGTCATCTTCTAAGTCATCTTGAGTGTTGCTAGACTCTTTAGATACTCGACGAAGCTTTTCCAATTCAGAAAGCATGTCCTCAATTTGGCGTTCAGCATCCTTACTTCTTTTACGAAGTTTCTCGTTTTCGTCACTGAGGTTGTTGAGCTCAGCTTGTAGGTTAGAGCTAGATGTCCCATTTCCACCATCTTGCTTTCCTTTGTAATAATAGCCACCTGCTGCACCTGCCGCAAGGCCAATTAAAAGTTCAAATATTTTCATTTTACTTCAGATAAGTTATTAATTCAATTTTGTATTCTTGTAGTTGATTAACTCTCTGTGTGTACTCCTGCTCCTTGTTCTCTTTTGTTCGCTTCAAGTCTTCAAGAGCATTTGACATTGCCGAAACTACAGAATCAGCATCAGAAATCAGACCTTGACGAATAGTACTAGTAAGAGAATTCGTTATTCTTTTTATTTCGGCCTTAAATTCCGGTAATAATGTACCGTCCATATAGTTATGGATAGCTCTTCTTCTTTGGGGTTTACCCGCATATTGATCCGTAAAATATGATACAACACTTTCAACAAGCCCTTTTCTACTTCCATCTGATTGTTGTCCTATTGTTTTCGAAATTACAGAATCCCCATCAAATAGGACATCTGTTGCAGTGTCGGCAGCGTCAATAGCGGCAGCAGCACCTACACCGGCACCTGCACAGGTTGCGACGGCAACAGCAGCTAACTTTACGCCACTTGAAATCCAGCTATCGTATTCATGACCTGCTTGATTGAGATTTAAGTTATAACTAATGCCGCTGACGTTATAAGAAGACAAGTCAAGTTCAAGAAGAGAGTGTAATTGGAGAACATCATCAGAGTTCTGCTCTTGAACTTTCTTGCCGATATAACTTTGAATAGCTGTTTTGTAGTCGCTTAAAAACAGAGTTGATGTGGTATTTATTACAGAAACTGCTTCGGCGTCAAAGTTGTTGCTTTTACCTGCCACAATAGAATCAAGCCGATCAAATATTTTATCCTCAAAGCCTCTAATGGTATTCCTTTCAATTTCTTCAATTTCGCTTTGAATACTCTGGATTATGTTATCGATATTTTTTCTGACCTTGTTTAGTCGATATTGTTGATTCCTTATTGCCTCGTCGATGTCTTTGTCTGAATTAGAGGCATTGAGAAGGTCTTCAATACGAGAAAGCATATCCTCAGCAATACATCTTACTCTATAGTCATTCACCTTTTGGAGGATTTCGCTTTTTGATGTTTGGATTTTTTCAAACAATGAGAATAATTCATCCAACTCTCCTTCTTTGGCAGATACACAAGCGATGCAATCTTCTGGGATACTTAGATGTTGCATGATTAGTTGCTTTACGCCTTCTCTTGCAGAAACTGATTTCGAGGAACAGTATGTAATCACGGCATACACTTGTTTTTTGGCCAGCTTCATATCATTGACAAAGTCTAATAAAGATCGAGAAATCGTTCCTGTATTAATATCTATAGCTAGCAGGATTGCATCAGATTGAGGTAGGAATTCAACTAATGCTTGTTTATGACGTGGGTCAGGGGAGGACAGACCAGGGGTATCTACGAGAATGGTCGAAGATGGAACAATAGTTGATGTGTCATAAACTTCTACGACTTTAGCGTCTGCCAATACGTCATTTTTTAGGTCAGCAATATCTGCTATTTCAGTGATTGAATTATCCGCATTCAACACTTTAGCATAGCAGTTATCACATCCAAAGTGAATTTCGTAAATAGTTGCAGTTGTCGGATGCGTAGCAGTTTCTAGCTTTTTGCTGTCAGTGAGGGCGTTGATAAGAGTGGTTTTGCCTGCGCTAAATTCTCCAACTAGCGGCAGAATAAGTGGGCAATTTTGCTGACCAATTTTGTCAAAAATATGGTCTAAACGTTTTGCGACATCATCAAAACCAAGGTTTGTCGCTATCTTTGTAAGGTTGTTAATATCCATTTATATTATAATTGCTTTAAAAGTTCGTCAAGCTGAGTGACCTCAGTTATCATGGTACATGGAATCCCATCACCAGCTTCTGAAAAAATTGATAATTTCACATAAGGAATGTAACCTTCTCCATTTTGGATAAGCATGCAACCTTTTGTGTAATTTGCAAATACCAGAGGGTCTTCTGTGGTATGCATCCTGAAAAAAGAATCATTGATTTCAAAGAATTTTCGTTCGTGAAGTTCCGAGATGGTAATCATAGTAAATGGTTTTAAATGTTAGGTGGACTTTATAAATAACTGTTTATCCAATTCGTTCTACATCCAAATAAGCCATGTTGAGGGCACCGACTTTTTTGATGTCGATTCCGTAGATTCTCATAAAGGCGTTGGCTACTTCTTGGCCGCCATTGGTTGTGACAGGGTTGACCATGCTGTTGGTGACCACATCAACAGACATGCCTTTCTCTACCCTGGCTCCACTGGTGAACTTGGGATTCTTTACTGTGATTCTGAATATCGGCATAGGCTTATAATGCGTTTTATTGCCGTACAGAGTTCCCGGGTTGGCGGTTAATAATTGGGTACAAAGAAAGCATAGAACTCTGGTGTATCGTCTCCGCGGAACTAAGGTATCGCCAAACACCTAACCGAAACAGAGACTGAATTGACCTTCGATTCTATGCTTAAAGAGAAGTATGATACGGACACATACTTGCATGATTAAGTAATAGAAAGGCATCAGTATCTAGACCTTCGGTTGTAAAAATTGGCGATTTTTAGTTCACGGTCTATACAAATGCTTTCGCTGCATGAAAATGGAACAAACTCTCTTCCATTTCCGGGTGCAAAGATACACATTTTTTTTGATACTGAGCCTTTATTTGCAAATTTTTCTAAATTTTTTTGTTTCGCAACCTTTCAAGGCGGAGTATTGTGGGTGTCTCTGCTGAGCGGGTGACACAAAGAAAAGCATAGAACCGAGGTCCGAATCGCTGCGTATAGAGGTTTTGCCCGACCTTGCCAACAGAGATTTCAGACCTAGTACTATGCTTGGAGGATATGCCCGCGACTTTCGCCGAGAACATTCGTCAAGTAGTAAGGCATCGGTTTCTCGTCATGCTGGCAATGGGATTTGGGCAAATTCCTATACACTGACGATGGTAATGCTACCTTTGTGTGGAAACGGCATGTCGCTCGCCGTTTTCCGAGTGCAAAGATACGCACTTTTTTTGAAACAATGCCTTTGCTCCTTGACTTTTCTTTTCAAAGCAATATGTTTCAGCCTCTTATTTGTGTCGCACTGCTCTGTTTCGGTGTTGCAAAAGTACAAAAAAATCTCCAGATTTGTCAAACTATAGGCAATTATAGGTAATAATAACCATGAAACAATCTACCCCCGCCCCCTCCTTCAAGGAGGGGAGATGGCAGATGTGGTTGCTGTCAGATTTTCGCCCATGGACTTGATTCCGCTACTATATGCGCCCTTTTTCGTGTCTTCCAGCCTTGCAACGCAAGGCCATTTCTGCGAGTTTTCACCACTGCGACAAATATCCGTAACAAGAAAGATTTACGTTTATTCCGTGCTTTCTGTAGTCAAAAAAAAGAAACACATCGCAGAATGAGAAAGCAGTCTAAAATCCCGAATGTTAGGAATTTTGGAATTATCAGAGGGTCGGATCATGGCCGCTAAAAGCGGCATGGAATGAGAGAATTCTGTCGATAACGTGGTGCGCCAGCCATTCACTTATTCTCGGCCAGACCTGGCTCAACATTCAATAAACTTCGAATATTCGCTTTATTCGTGATAAAGCAACCGACTTGCGCCGCAAACAACTAAGCAGCTAAACCACTAAACTAATGCCCTTGATTAAAATGAGACTGAATGACCGATAAATCTAGAATGCATTCTAGATTTTTGAGTACGGATTCTATATCCGAGTCAAATCTTTCGGCATTGAGTGTTTGTGATGTATTGTGTGTTAAATGGTTGGTAATCATGGGATAGTGTGTCGTTGTTCACACCATCGATAGTTGTCCGCCTCATCAATATGGCCATAAATCTAGAATCGCATAACACATTGATTTCTCACAAATGTGCATACTAGTGCAAAAATCCATTCTAGATTCTATATTTTAGGGTTCCCATACTTCTTTTGTTCATCCCTTGTGGATCCGCCTACCCAAGCGGGTCAACCCCGTAGAATCAGCGGGGCTATAGCGAGGTTGCTGTGTGCCCACCCTCTAGTAGCCTAACTTGCCTCAGATGAGGAGGATTTTCTTTTTAATTCTTCGGACTACTAAACTCACAACTAATGCGCCTATGTCACACTTTTTCACCAACATAAGGCATTGTCGAAAGGGTGTAGGGTCAGAGGGGGCAGGAGGTGGGGTAGAGGTGGTGGAGGAATCGGCGGAAATCGTAGTGTGCACTCTTGGCATAACTGCTGTCGCGGTCTTTGACCCATTTCGGACCGGTGAAAAACTGGCGCATCTTGCGGTAGTTGGCTCGGGCAGAGAGGTGTTTGACGAGATAGATGAGTTCGTAAGGCTGGTTGTTGTGGCCATGCCATTCTATGGGTACAACTTTTGGAGGCCGCATCTTGCCGGTCAGACGATAGATCATGAGTTGCTTGACCTCGTGTGATGAACTGATGTAGTCGTTCTCGGCCAAGTAGTCAATCAGTTGGACTAACTTATCGGTGCCAGCCGAGAGAATTTCAACACTAATGGAGAGGTATTCGTTGCAGTGGTCGGCATCGCAGCGAAAGGCTAGGAAGTCGGTGGGCGGTGGCCAAGAAGGCTGCTCTTGGGAGAGGATAGACTGCTGCTGTTGGTATTGAACCAAGGCGGCCTGATATTGCATTTGTCCTTCGGGACGAGACAGGATTTGGCTGAGCAGGGCGGATTCTTGCATGGAGAAATACTCCTGCCAGTCGAGGTATTGAAATATAAGATAGGTGAAGTATTTGCAAAGGTAAGTGTTGAAGTCGCGGATGTACAGTTGGAAATTCTGATCCGTGTCTTCAGCTTCCAGCCGCTCGCCAGACCGAATCATCTGCTCCATGGGGGGGATCATGTGGTTTATAGTGACGTCATCAATGCTGCGAGTGGCACCAAGGGAGGCTTCCATCATGAGTGGTAATTCATTCTCTTCTATGGCCAATGCGTCGCTGACATTGTCCCACAGATGGTTGCACAAGTGGCTGATGGCAGAGAGCTTGCAATGATTCTCTCTCAAAATGGTGCAGAACTGCGCTTCGTCACGTCGTGCGAGGGCGGTTAAAAGTTGGTCGTGGACAGATGAAGTACATTGTATAGTGCGCACAAACTCTTCGGCAGGCATGGGGTTGAGGCGAAGCAGGAATTGGTAGATGGATTGCGGGGGCAGTGTAGGGCTATGTGGATCGAGGTTGGCGAGAATGTTGGGCATCTCTTCATGGATGAACCGGTTGTTGACGATATAGGCCAAGGTGTTGAAGAAAGGGAGGAATACAAAAGCCCAGAACGACATCGTCTCGCGGTAGCTCAGTTCGGTTCCGGGATCCTCAATGTCCTGACGTAGCTCGTCCACTATCTGTTGAGGCAGAACGACAGCGGACTGGGCCAGGCCTTGGTAGTATTCTTTCATGCGACGAGTCTCGTAGAGGTGATCCATGGTGGTGATTGTTAATGGATTATTCTGGGTCTGATAGTTGGCGGAAGTATGCCTCGGCGGCGTAGAGGGGGATATTCTCCATCCAGCCTTGGTCGGTGTAGGGCAGTAGAGAACAGCGCAGGCCTTTGAGCCCTAGGTCGGCATGGTCGTTGTTGATAAAGGTTGACAGCGATTTGCTTTTTGCATTGACTGTGGCCTTGGCTTCGATGGGAAGTATTCTGGCTTGTGTTTGGACTAGAAAGTCGATTTCCTGTGTTGAGTTGTCTTTGGCGAAATAGTAGATGTTGTCGCGCCCTAAGGTTGAACAGAGTTGTTGTAGTATGTAGTTTTCGGTAAAGGCTCCTTTGAATTCAACAAAAGCTTTGGAGCCTAGTAGCATATCGTTGGGGTAAGCTCCGGCCATGCAGGCGAGCAGTCCGCAATCAAGCATATAGACTTTGAAGGCGGAGTGGTCGGAATGAAATTTTAATGGAATGTTAACTGCTTTGGCACGAGGCACTTGTGTGGTGATGCCGGCTTCGTCCAACCATTGCAATGCCAGTTCGAAGTCGGCGGCTCGGCCTCCTTTGCGCACGGCTCCGAATATGAATTTTTTGTTCTCGCGGGCGAGTTGTGCTGGAATGTTGTCCCACACCATGCGAATGCGCTGCGCCAAGGTGTGAGTGTGTTTGGCTATGTCGCGCTGGTAGGCATCGAGTATTTCGGCTTGTATCTGGCGCACAGACATAGTATTCTGGTTTTCGCAAAAGTCGGACACGGCTTCGGGCATGCCGCCAACAAAGAAGTATTCTCGTAATAGTTCGGTGAGCATCTCATGTTGGGCACTCATCATGGGCCAATCCAGCTCGACAAGGGTCTCGACCATGCCATTCTTACCTCTTGCCATAAGAAACTCGGTAAAACTCATAGGATACATGTGCAGAGTCTGCACTTTGCCCACAGGGTATGATTCTTTTTCGCGGATAGAGATGCCCAACAGCGATCCGGCGACGGCGACATGCAAGTCGGGCATGTCTTCACAGAAGTATTTCAAACTGGCGATGCCATTCTCGGCCTCTTGGATTTCATCGAATACGACAAGTGTTCTGCTGGGGATGATTGTGGTGTCGAAATAGCGTTCGAGTTCTTTGATGATACGCACCACGTTGAGATCACGAAACAATAGCTTAGCAAATGCGTCGCGATGGCAGTTGACGTAAACCATGGACTCGAATTCTTTTGCTCCAAATTCTTTCAATATATAGGTTTTTCCCACCTGTCGGGCACCGAGGACGATGAGTGGTTTATGTTTGAGGCTGTTTTTCCATGTTACTAACTTGCTATAGACTAATCTCTTCATGGCATTTTGACCGTTTTTGTTTAATGTGCAAAAATACACTTTTTTGTTTAATGAATTAAAAAAAATGCATTTTTATTGGGGAATATTCAAAATATTCCACACTTTTATTGTGGAATATTTTGAATTATTCCACACTTTTTTTGCGAAATGAGGCCTATTGGTGGGTGTCAATTGAGGGCATTGGGCGAATGTCAATTCTTAATCAAGGTGACCTCTAAAAATCAGATAATCTAAGTTTCGCAAGCGAAACTTATGGACTGAAAGAAATTATCAGAAATGTTCCAGTAATTTTTAATATTCAGCAATTTCTGATTAATCTCTGGCAATTTCTTTCAGTCCTTCTGGCCGAGCAAGCTCGGTCAGAAAAAACAATTTTTAGAGGCCACCTCAATTGATTTCTGAAGTCTCGATTTATGCAAAAATGGGGGACGAATTTTATTCCTATATTTGCAGTGCGCGGTATCTCTTGCGCACTGGTGTCTGGTACTGTATAGTCGTGCGGATGTGTTGGTTGCGGAATTGCTTTCTTGGGGAAAATGCAGTGGCTGTGCCTAGGGTAGGTGCAGCCACTGCAATGGGGGTTACAGGTCTCGGCGCATGCAGCGGGCGAGGAAGTAGAGGTTGTCTTGTGCTAGTTGCCGACCGTATTCCTCGCCACGGAGTGATGTCAAGCCAGCATCAGGCAACATGTTGTGTTCGAGAAGATGCTGGAGCATTTCGGGAGAGCAGTATTCGGAGTTGACCACGAGGGAAAGTGAATCTTCCTGGGCATATTCTTGGTCGTAGTACGGGTTGTCGGGGGCGCAGATACACTTAGCGATGTTGTAGATGGAGATGCCGCCATGCGCTGGGACGAAAATGACAATGGGACTATCGCCGAGTTGTTCCAGAAATTGTTTTTCGTCGTTGATAGAGGTACCCCCAATGTATTTCTGTTGCCATTGCATCAGTTCTGCAGTGTCCTTGACAAAATGCAATTGTTTGCCTCCTAATCGTTCAAGCAAAATTTCGTTGGAATCCTTGTCATCGTTAGTGAATTGCTCCTTACAGTATTTCGTCCATTTCTCAAGGGTGATGCTTTCAAGCCAGGATCCCATGCCGTTGGCCTCCCATTGGCTGTTGAATTTGGCGAAAGCGCCGAGAATATAGTGTTTGCCGTCGGTATGGGAGGTGCTGTTGTAGGATTCGCGCTTGATGGTGAATATGTCGCCGGTGTAGTCCTCCAGCGTGAATTCTGCGTCATTGGCACTCACAATGCGGTGGAGGGCGTATCGCTTTGACTCGATGTCGGCAATGGCTTGGGCATAAGGGTCGTTGGCATCGTCCATCTCAAGGCGTATCATTTCGGCATAGATGTCTTTCGCATAGATGGAGAGCGGCCAGCATCGGTTGGCCAGACAACTTTCGGAGCGAAGTCCATAGAGGGCGGCATGTGGTGTCAAACCTTTCTGTTGTGAACAATATCTATAGACTTCGGGGGAATGAATGTCGAGAAAAGTGGGAGCCCAGTGGCCAAAATAGCTGTCGAAAGCCAACCACATGAGCACTTTCCTTACCTCAAAGAAGTCGGTCTGAGTCTCTTCGCAGAACAGATAGTCAAACAACTCTTGGTTGGCTGGCAGAGTGCCCTCATCGTAGTAGCCTTGCTGCATGAAATAGTGGATGAGGTCAACTGTCATTTGAGAGATGCCGGGGTTCTCGGGGTTGAAGATACGTTCGTCGGTGGTGGCTTGTATTGAGTGCCAGATGACGAACTGCAGTTGGTGGATCGGACTGTTGGCGTCAACTACATTGTTGTAGAATGGCAACTCGCGCTGGTACTGCTGTTTGTAGAGCTTTTCAAACACATCCCATTGATGGGTTTCGGAGGCTAGGTCTTCCAACCACAAGGCGATAGCGGTGCCAATCTGCTTGATTTCGTCGCGGTAGAAGCCGATGCGGGCATCCTCGAAGAATGTGCAGATGGTGTTGGCCAATTGGGTGTAGAATTTGTCGGTTTTGCATTTCAGCTGTGCGGGATGCAATTGCTGAAATTCGCTTATTGCGATATATCTTCGCATAATCTATTGTAAATATTCTGAAGTTACTGATTTCTTTTCGGTTAAGATGTTGCGGGGCTGGCCGCAGAAAAGGAGGCTGCCGCCGGCACTGCCTCCGCCAGGGCCGAGCTCTACGAGATAGTCGGCCTGCTTCATCACATCGGTGTTGTGTTCTATGAGTATGAGTGTGTTGCCGGCATCCACCATCTCGTTGAATAGCACCAGGAGCCGCTGCACATCGTTGAGGTGGAGGCCATCGGTGGGCTCATCTATAATGTATATATGGCCTGAGGAGAGCTTTATCTGGCTGTCTTTGAGGCGGTCGGCCAGCTTGATGCGCTGCAACTCGCCGCCACTCAGGGTGCTCATGCTCTGGTTGAGGTGCAGATAGCCCAGCCCCACTTTCTCCAGCATCTTGAGCTGCGCTAGAAAAGGCTGTCCGTCAAAGAATTGGATGGCTTGCTCTACCGTCAGTTCCATCACCTCGGCAATGGTGCGGCCGCGATAGCGGTAGCTGAGTGCCTGAGCGTTGTAGCGGCTGCCGTGGCATTCCTCGCATTGTGTCTCGATGCTTTCCATGAACGCCATGTCGCTGACAATTATGCCCTTGCCCTTGCATGCGGGGCAGGCACCATGGCTGTTGAACGAAAACAGCTGCATACTGGGGCGGATGGTTTTGTATTGCGGATTCTCGCAGACGCCCTCTTTTGCAAAAAGCTTGCGGATGGTGTCGGCGATATTCAAATATGTTGCCGGAGTGCTGCGCAGATTGATGCCGATGTCTTTCTGGCCGATGAAAATGGTCTCGCGAGGGCAGTGCTGGATGAAGTGTTCCATCAGCGAACTCTTGCCAGAGCCGGCCACACCGGCCACAACCGTCATCACACCTTGCGGAATCTTCAGCGTCAAGTCCTTTAAGTTGTGTAAGTTGGCATGTTCTATGGGCAACCATCCTTGCGGCACACGGGGGTTCTCTTTCAGTGCGGAAGAGTGGCGGAGCATGCGCCCGGTGGTCGTGTCGCAGCGGAGGAGACCTTCGTAAGTGCCTTGGTACACAATGGTTCCGCCGTGTTCTCCAGCCCCGGGTCCCATGTCAACGATATGGTCTGCCATGGCTATAATCTCACGGTGATGTTCCACAATGAGCACCGTGTTTCCGTGGTCGCGCAGATGGCGTAGCGACTCTTTCAGGCGGTTGATGTCTCGAGGATGGAGGCCAACACTCGGCTCGTCAAGCACATAGACCATGTCGGTCAGTGCGGAATTGATATACTTGGCAATCTTGATGCGCTGGGCCTCGCCACCGCTGAGGGTGCCGGTGCCACGGCTCAGCGACAGATATCCTAACCCAATGTCGCACAAAGCCTGGAGGCGTTTGCCTAGTTCCTCTTTCAAGTCTGCGGCCAAAGGGTGGGAAATGCCGAGGATGAACTCAAGTGCCTCAGAAATAGGCATATCCAGCACATCGGCTAGGTTCTTCCCATCAATCTTGCAACTGCGCACGCGCTCATTGAGTCGAGTGCCGTGGCATTCGGGGCAGGTAGTAGTGCAAATCATCGTGTCCAGCACCTTCTGCTGGCGCTTGCCCTCCTTGGTGGTGATGATGCTGCGGTACATGCGGGGGTAAAGCCCCTCAAACTTAGCCGATTTGGGCCAATTGCTGGGCGGATTCTTCAGCTTGATTTGTGGCGAATAGAGTAGCATCTGCATCTCCTCCTCGCTGTAGTCTTTAATCTTCTTGTTCAGGTCGAAAAGGCCGCTGTAGGCATAGCGTTTCCACCGCCAGGCACCTGTGGTAAATGTCGGAAAATGAATTACATCCTCATCGTTTAGGCACTTGTCGAAATCCACCAGCTTGTGGATGTCGAGGTCGGTCACCTCGCCTAGGCCGTCGCACCTGGGGCAACTGCCGGCAGGGTGGTTGAAAGAGAATGTGTCGGAATAGCCCACGAAAGGGCTTCCCACGCGCGAAAACAACAGTCGCAGCAGGGCATAGATATCGGTGTAGGTGGCCACGGTAGAGCGGTTGTTGTTGGCTGGTTTCTTCTGGTCGATGACAATCGAAACTGGCATATTCTCAATCTTTTCCACCTTGGGACGGCCATATTTGGGCAGATACTGCTGCACAAAGCTGGGGAAAGTCTCGTTCAGTTCTCGGCGGCTCTCGGCGGCGATGGTGTCTAGGCAAAGCGACGACTTGCCCGAGCCCGAAACTCCGGTGAAAACAGTGATTTTGCCTTTCGGGATTTCCAGCGATACATGCTTGAGGTTGTTCTCGGTAGCACCTGTGATGACAATGTTGCTCATGGGTTTTGTGGGACTGATTCTTCATTATAACGCAAAAAAGTGGCAAATCTTGTTTCGTCATGCGAAAAATGTTGTGAGGCCCTTGCCATTCGGCTCAAAAAATGCCCTCAGAACACATCTAGAGTCCAAGAGACCCCGCTAGTTTTACCTTAGTTATACTATAGTTATACCTTAGTTATTCTATTATATATAGGATAAATATAGTATAAATAAGGTATAAATATAGGATAAGGAACGGGAGAAGGGCGGGGGAAAGGCTGTGTTGCGCGGTTTTTTGGGGGCGGAAAATAATAAAAGAGCACTCGCTTCGTGCAGTGTGGAGTTCTGAATTGGAAGGAGTGCTCTGGATAATATTGATTTTCAAGCTATTCTTTGGTATCGATGCTTTTGTGTTTTCTGATATCTCTTTGCTTGGTCGGCCTTAGTGCGTGCAGTGGTGGCCGTCTTGGGGAATGAGGGTGATATGCTTGTTTGTCAAGTGCTTGCGGATGGCTAGCGGACGAGAACTACCGAGCCTTTGCGCTGGTGGCGGAAGCCGTCTTTGTCGGTGAAGTAAATCACATAGACATAGGCTCCCTGGGGCAGCTGGGAGCCTTTGTAGGTGCCGTCCCAACTGTTGTTGAGGTCCATGCTGCTGAACACTTGGTGGCCGCCACGGTTGAAGATGGTCATTCTGAAGTTGGAGATGCTGTTGTCGGGTTTGTTCAGTCGGGCACGGAAAGTCTGCATCTCAGAGTTGTCGGAAGCCGGTGCAAAGATGTTGGGCACCCAGAGGATGGTGTCGGCATTGCTAGGCATGGCGGCTTTGGCCTGGGGTTGGGTGGCTGGCTTGGTTGCCGGTGCGGTTTCGGCAGCAACTTCTGGTTTGGGCTGGCTGACGGTGCGTACTTCTGGCTTTGCGGTTGCCTGGGCTGCCTCATGGCTTACTTTGGGCTCGGCCTTAATGGGCTCGGGTGTTGCCACAACAGCGGGTGCGGTTTCGCTTTCCTTGGCCCTGTGTTGTTCCGCCATCTGAACTAAGGGAATCTCTTTGGCTGCTTCGGCCTTGGTTGCGCTTGGGGTAATTTCTTGTTTCTCAATTGCTGTGGCGGAAGCCTCGATTTGTTCTACGTTGGTTTCCTGTGGCTGGGCCATGGCCATAGTGGCGGTTGGCTGTGTGGAATTCTCGGTGTTGGGGGTGGTTGGCCAAAGCACAACGGCAGTGATGGCTGTTGCGACAAGGGCGGCACCGATGATTCCGCTGACTATCTGGCTGCGGATAAGTGGTTTGCGGGTGGCTTTGGAAATGTTTTTCCACAGCTTGGGGTCGGGGTCGACTTGGTAGTTCTTCAGGTTCTCGTTCATGACAATATATCTTTTACTTCAGTTTCTTTATTAGGATTTAGAGAGTTTCTCTCTCAATATTTTGCGGGTTCTAGAGATGATGCATCGTGCGTATGGTTCGGTGATGTTTAGATCCTGGGCTATTGTCTCAAAATCAATTCCTTCGATTTCGCGCATATTGAACACGAGGCGGTTGATGTCGGGCAGTTTTTGCAATACGGCCAGCACTCGGTTAAGCTGGTAGTTGTCGGTATCGAAAGCGCTGTTGTCGGTGATATACGTGTCTGAAACATTTTCGATATCAACGAATTGGAGCCGGCTCTTTTCCCTGAGGTAGTCGATTGAATGGTTGACCATTATTCGGCTCATCCAAGGCCATAGCATGTCGGCAGATTGCAGCTGGTTGATGCTCTCGAAAATCTTAATGAAGCCTTCCTGAAAAATATCCTCGGCCTCCTCTTTAGTGCTCATATAACGCATGCAGATGCCCATGAGCGATGGCGCAAAGTGCTCATATAAGCACTTTTGGGCATCGCTTTCGTTGCGCTGGCAGGCACTGAGTATTTTTTCTGGTTCAAACTTCATGTATATAAAGACTGATTTTTTGCATTTTTGTTGCAAAAAGTTTGTATTTTTATGATTATTTAACATATTGACGCGTTTTGGATGGTCTAATCTGAGGAAGCAGATGTTGTATTTCAAAATAATTTCGTACCTTTGCAAATTGAATTGTACATTGGCAAATTGCGCAATGTGCACAATGACAACTTAGTATAAAAATAATAATATAAACTAATATGAACAATTCTAAATTAAAGCAAGAAATTATTGCCTATCTGCTGCTCATCGTGGGCAGCGCACTGTTTGCTGTTGGCGACGTGATGTTTGTCAACCCTTATATGATGGCTCCCGGCGGCACCTATGGTCTGTCGAACGTGTTTAACACTCTGTGGCCATGGAAGATTTCGCTCTATGCTATCTGCATGGACATTCCCCTGCTGCTTATTGGCACATGGATTCTGGGGCCGAAATTTGGTGTGAAGACCATTATTTCCACCCTCCTTATCTTCGGTTTCACCTTCATTCTGGAGGCCACTTGGGGATATGCTCCCGTGATTCATGATGGTGCAATTGAGTCTACAAAGCTGACTGACAGCATGCTTGAGATTGTGAATGGCGGCGGTTTCTTCACCCCCGACTATTTCCTCAACACCATGGTGGCCGGCCTTATCTACGGTGTGGCTATCGGTATGATCTTCCGCAGCGGCGCCACCTCTGGCGGTAGCGATATCATTTCGATGATTCTGCACAAGTACACCAAGATTTCCCTTGGCACCCTTGTTACCATCGTTGACGGCTGCATCACCCTGAGCACCCTGATTGCTTTCGGCGATATCCGTCTGCCTATCTACTCCATCCTTATTATTGTCATCGAGGGTAAGGTTATCGACCTGGTGGTGGACGGTATGAAGAGCTACAAGACCGCCTTCATCGTTACCGACCACATGGAAGAGGTGCGCAATTATGTGCTGAACGACTTGCATCGCGGTGGTACTTGCATCACTGTAGAAGGCCTGTATAACGGTGTGGAACGCAAGATGATATATGTCACCATGGAGCGCGCCGATTTTGTGAAACTGCGCTCCAACCTGCGTCTGCTTGACCCCGCAGCTTTCGTGAATGTTATTGACAGTTCCGAAATTATGGGCAAGGGTTTCAAGGCTCTGCCTACTGAATAATTTTAGAATGTGATTGTGGAATGCAGAGTGGCTGGCATCTTTTATTCGCAACAGGAACTCTGCATTCCGCATTCTAAAATCTGAAATCAAATGAAGGTTCTTCAACTATGTAACAAGCCTCCATATCCCTCGGTTGACGGGGGCACTTTGGCGATGAATAGTATCACTCAGGGGCTGTTGGCCGCTGGCTGCGAGGTGCGAGTGCTTTCGATGTGCAGCGACAAGCACCCTGTGCTGAGGGACCGCATGACCGAGGAATACATCCGGGCAACCCGCTTTGAGGCTGTGCATGTGGACCTTGGCATACATGTTCTTGATGCTGGCGTGTCGTGGCTCTGTGGCGAATCTTATCATGTTAAACGGTTCGTCAGCAATGAGTTCGCTGCCAAACTCCGGCAGATTCTTGATGAGGAAGAATTCGACGTTGTCCATCTGGAGAGCATCTTCCTCACCCCATACGTGCCGGTTATCCGCAAGCATAGCAAGGCTGTCGTCATCCTGAGGGCTCACAATGTGGAGCACATGATATGGCAGCGCATTGCCAAGAGCGAGAGGAATTTGTTCAAACGCAAATATATCAAGCATTTGGCACTGACCCTGAGGGCTTACGAGTGCGAGCATCTGAACGATTTCGATGGCGTGATGAGCATCACCAGCAACGATGCCACCATGCTGAAAGAGATGGGTTGCCGTAAGCCTATCGTGCCTATTCCTTTTGGAATTATGCCTGAGAGTGTGGCTCAGGTGGAAGAAGAACCTAACTCGCTGTTCCACATAGGTTCCATGGACTGGATGCCCAACCAAGAAGGTGTCGGTTGGTTTCTGGAGAAAGTGTGGCCTAAAGTTCACGAAAGCATGCCCCAGCTGACCCTTTATCTTGCTGGACGCAAGATGCCGGAAGGGATGATGAAGTTGGATATGCCGGGCGTGAGAGTTGTGGGCGAAGTGCCTGATGCCATGTATTTTATCGCTTCGAAACAGATAAATGTAGTGCCATTGCTGAGTGGCAGCGGTATCAGGGTGAAGATAATCGAGGCCATGTCGGCAGGTAAAGCTGTGATTACCACCACCGTGGGCGCAGAAGGCATCAACTATACCGATGGCCGCAACTTGTTGATTGCCGACACCCCAGACCGGTTTGTGGAACAGATACAGCGTTGCATAGCTGATCCTGAGTTTTGTCGGGAACTGGGGCAAAATGCCTATGCACTCATTGCCGAAGAATATGGCAATGAGCGACTTACTGGCAAAGTGATTGATTTTTATCAGAAAATAATTAATCGTAATCAATGATGAAAAATAGAAGAACATTCCGTATTGCACGCATGGCTTTTGCCTTTTTTGCATGCTTGATGATTGGTGGATTTGTGCAGGCTCAGGTGGCCATTCCTGGCACCAAAGTGAAATACACATTCCCCAGTAAGTGGAAATATTTGAGTTCGCAAAAGGTTGACGCCAACACCATGCAGTATCTCTATTGCTATAATGCTAAGAGTGTGGTTTCCAAAGGCGATACCGCGCTTCCCTTCTTGCGCATCTTTGTTCGAAAGAACTACACCAAATCAATCTACGACTTTGTATTTGAGCGCTATTCGAGAGAACCGTATCAGTCGTTGAATGATTATACCGAGGGTCTGGGCCTGCCCAAGACCGGCGGCATGGGCTATGTGGGTGCCTATACCAATGTGAAAGACAAGAAAGACTATCAGTTCCGTATGGTCTATTTCGTGGTGGGCACTACTATTGTGGAATTCCGCCTGGAAACCACCCGTGCCACATACGCACAAATGGAGAAAGAGTTTGAGGCCATCTTGCGCAGCCTCAAATTTTAGCCGACTTTTGTAAACAATATATAATACCCAACCAATCTTTTTGTTATGAAGAAATTGCTGTCATTACTGCTGATGATTATCGTTGCGGGAACAACCCTGGGACAACAACCGACCGGCCCTTCGTATCAGGACCAGTATGTGCAGCTGTACAAAGAGTTTATGAAAGACCCGCAAAATATTGTCAATCTGATAGATATGGCAGTATTCTTTTCCGATGCCGAAAATCCGCAGTGCAATCTGGCTTTGGCGGCTGGATATATTAAGGATGCCGAAACCCTTTTCACCGCATGGGTGAAAGACCCTGCCCATAGCAAGGATATGCGCAAACTGATTCGCAAGGGCGTGTCCATCAACGTGATAAGGCAGCATAGGAAAGATGTTGAGGCCAAGGCGGTGACCTATGTAAAGTCGCACTTGAACGAAATCAGGGTCATTGAGGCTCAGCATCTTGAAGAGGCTTTCAGCAAGAATGCCGAGATTGTGAAACTGCTTCATAACAAAACCCTTACCGACCGATACAAACAGGCTTGCGCAGAGAATACCATCGACGGCTATTATGCCTTTATCAAGTCGTATCCGTCCTCGCATCATATTGATTCTGCCGAGAATGCGTTGTCGCAATTGGCACCGAGGTTCTTTTCTGCTTTTACTACCGAGGAGGCTATTGACAGCGTGGCCGCCCTCTATCCGGTGAGCAATGCCCTGCAGCAGGCTGCTATGAAACAAAAAAGCCGCATGGCTTTTGCCGATGCCTGCCGAGTGAACACTATAGAGTCTTATTCTTCGTATTTGGAGAGATATCCGCGAGGAGTTGACTATGTGGAGGCACTGTCGAAGCTGCAGCGTTTGCGCGATGTGGATTTCAACACCCTTACCAAGGCCGAGGAACTGGCCGATTTCGCCGAGAACCATGCCGCCGACCCTTTGGCTGACAGTGCGCTGGCCAAGTTGCGCGGCCTGATATTCTGTCACCACGACCAAACCGCTGTGCAACTGTACTTGAGCCGGTTCCCCTTGGATGAAAATTATTCTAATATATATAAGGAATATTATACATGGTTCTCAGCCGAAGGCAATCGCCAACCGATAGAGGCGTTTGCTGCAGCCAATCCGGAATACCCTTACCAGCTTTCTGTGGAATCTGATTTGGCATTGGGTTCCAAAATTGACGCTTTCGACTTGACCAAGACTTTCTCAGAGTCGGAGGTCGATACGATGTCCACTATCATCAAACTTCTGACCGGTAGAAAAGTGTCGTTCGTGGCATTGCAGCGCATCTTGCAGCAACAGATTGCTCGCCAGGATTGGAATGCGGCCAAAGCAAGGTTGCAGAAATTCGAGCTCTGCTTTGAGGACGTCTGCAATGAAGAATATCAAGAACTTGCCGCAGTCTTGTCGGAAAATACACCTGCCAAGTTGAGCTACCAATTGTCGGCCGACAGCATTGCCCATGTAATCCCTCATCCTTCCGGCCTGCTCTATTTCACTCGCCGCCACCAAGGCCACAACTCGGTGTTCTTCGCCAAGAAGACCGCCGGGAAAACTGCTTCTTGGAAACTGGCGGGCAAGGTGAACATCGATGGTGCCAATGTCGATGTAGTGGCATACAACTTTTTTGACGAAGGCAAGCGCGTGCTGTTGGGCATGGGCGGCGACATCTGGACTGCCGAAGTCCAAGGCGACAGCGTCTGGACTTTGGAACACCATCTGCCAAATCCGGTGAATACGCCCTACGTTGAACGCGACGCATTTATGCTGGCCGACGGCACTGGAATGCTGCTGGCTTCCGACCGCCCGGGTGGCCAGAATGTGCAGAAATCCTATAGCTATTATCATGGCGACCACAAACCGGCCACCGATATCTACTTTATACCCTATCAGAAAGGCCGCTGGGGCGATGCTGTGAACTTGGGCGTTGACATCAATAGCGCTTATTGCGAGCTGAGCCCTATCCTGAGCAAGAATATGCGTACACTCTATTTCGTCACCGATGCCCGGGGAATGGGCTATGGCGATGTCTACCGCGCCACCCGAACCGACATCGACGATTGGACGCATTGGTCCAAACCTAAAAACATGGGGCGAGGTGTGAATGGTGCCTTCAACGAAAGTTCGGTGGCCTTTACGCCTAGCGAACGCCATATTATGCTGACTACTAATTCTCCCAAAGGCGGTAAGTATGCTTCCTATAGTTTTGCCACACAGCACGATACAACGAGCGCTTATCGCAATGTCGAGGTGGACCTGACTCAGGTGCTGGATGTGTTGCGTAGCATCGATGTCGCTCCGGTTTGGCGGCAGCAGGTGACCGAGCATCTGACCGACAGAGAGGTGGACTCTGTGTTGAGCTACAACCTTTATAAGGATAAAGATTATGCCATCATTGCCGAGACCGACTGGTTCTATGTGCCTACAATATATATAAATGGAGGCGATTACGGCCGGTTGGAAGTGCGCAAATATGGTGTGGATGAATTGCGGTCGATGAAAGACCCCATGCCCTTGCGGCTGGTGAAGTTCCACGACGGAGCAACCAAACTCCTTCCCCTGGCCGAGGCCGAACTTCGCCATTTGGGCCGATTCATGCAGCAGAGAACTGTCACCAAGGCAGAGATAACCGTGCACGTGAATGGCGCCGACGACAAGAAATGCTATGAACTGTCGCTGGAACGCGCCAAGGCCATCCGAGCATTTCTGGCCGACTATGGTGTTGCGCCCACGCGTATCAGAATTGCGGGATATGGCAATGTGATGTACAAAAAAGGCGACAAGCCGGAAGAGGTTGGAATAAAATTCTTTTAATGAAAATATAATTGGTTGACAAATATGGAGTTGCATTGTTTTTGCAAAAAAGATGACGATATTTTTTTGTCAAACAAAAAAAAATGTGTAACTTTGTAGGTCGTAAACTCCACTATAATACACCCTATGGAACAGCATAGAACAATTGTTTTTGAGGAACATACACTGCATTATCGCGATGAAGGCCGAGGCAATCAACAGACCTTGGTTCTCCTTCATGGCTATCTTCAGAATCTTGATATTTGGAGTTCCTATGTGCTTTCCTATATGCGCACTATGCGTGTGATCACCATCGACCTCCCCGGCCACGGCTACAGCGAGTGCTTTGGCGAGGTGCACACGATGGGGCTGATGGCTCGGGCCGTGAAAGCTGTGCTGGACGATGCCGGAGTCGACCAATGTGTGCTCTTGGGCCATTCGATGGGCGGCTATGTGGCATTGGAGTTTGCTCATCGCTATCCTCATCTCCTGCGAGGCTTGTGCCTGCTGCATTCCCATGCTTTGGCCGATAGCAACGAGATTAAGGAGCGCCGTATCATCACCTGCGACATGGTGGCTCAGAACAGAGCCAGCTATATCGTCAATTTCGTCCCCTCGCTGTTCGATAAGTCGAAACTTGAACCAATGAACCAGGAAATCAAGGATTTGCAGGATCAGTGTTTGGAAACGAAGATTGAGAGTATCGTGGCCGCACAAAGAGGCATGTGCGAGCGCGAAGAGCGCATCGACGTGCTTCGCGACCTCGAGGTGCCCATCCTTTTCATCTATGGCAAGAACGACAACCGCATTCCTGTCGAACTGGGTCTTGCTCAGGCCATGGAGGCACGCCATGCCGAGATAATGATTCTTGACAATGTTGCTCACATGTCGCATCTAGAAGACCGCGACTATGTCCGTCCCCGCATCCTGAATTTTGTCCGCACCTGCTATATGTAGGTCCGCTGTAGGTCCGCTGTACCTCCGCTGTAGGCCCGCTCCCCGGGCAGGGCAACTGGGGAGAGAAATTGTTTCCACACATTTATAATAATGTATAAGGCCACGCCGAAAATCAGACGTGCAGTTTGCTTCAGGAAGGCGGTTTCGTAACGGCAAGAATTAGTAAAATTATGAATTCTTCGCAGCCTTCCTCCGCCCCTCAAAATGAGGATTCTTGGGCGGATTTTGCAGGCCGTCGGACAAAAAAATAAAAAAAACTAAACTTTTTTTTCTTTATATCAAAAAAAGGTTGTACATTTGCTGAACTAACAAAAAACAAATCGTTTAATACAAAACATTAAATATCATGAAAGTAAACGAAATTATGGCTAACCTGGAAGCCAAACATCCTGGTGAAAATGAGTACTTGCAGGCCGTTCGTGAGGTTCTCGAGACCATCGAAGAGGAATATAACAAACACCCCGAGTACGAAAAGGCTAAGATCGTTGAGCGCCTTGTTGAGCCCGACCGTATCTTCAAATTCCGCGTTGTTTGGGTTGACGATCAGGGTAACACCCAGGTTAACCTCGGTTATCGCGTGCAGTACAATGCTGCTCTCGGTGCATACAAGGGCGGTCTCCGTTTCCACCCCAAGGTGAACGAATCCATGCTGAAGTTCCTCGGTTTCGAGCAGATCTTCAAGAACAGCCTTACCATGCTTCCTCTCGGTGGCGGTAAGGGTGGTGCTGATTTCGACCCCGTCGGAAAGAGCGACGCTGAAATCATGCGCTTCTGCCAGGCTTTCGTTTATGAACTCTGGCGCAACATCGGTCCCGATCAGGACAGCCCCGCTGGTGACGTAGGCGTTGGCGGTCGTGAGATCGGCTACATGTACGGTATGTACAAGAAACTCGCTCGCGAGCACAGCACTGGCGCTCTCACTGGTAAGAGCTACGGTTGGGGTGGTTCCTTGATCCGTCCCGAGGCTACCGGTTTTGGTGCTATGTACTATGTTGAGCGTATGGTTAAGGAGCAGGGCGACACCATGCAGGGCAAGCGCATTGCTCTCTCCGGCTTCGGTAACGTTGCTTGGGGTGCTGCTACCAAGGCTATCGAAATGGGTGCTAAGGTTGTTGCTATCTCCGGTCCTGACGGCGTTTGCGAAATCGCTGACGGTATCACCATGGAGATGGTTAACTACATGCTCGATATGCGTGCTTCCAACCGTAACAAGGTTCAGGATATGGCTGACAAATTCCCCGGCCAGGCTAAGTTCACCGCTGGTAAGAAGGCTTGGAGCGTTAAGTGCGACATCGCTTGCCCCTGCGCTTTCCAGAACGAGCTCGCTGAAGAGGACGCTAAGGAACTCATCGCTAACGGCGTGAAGTACGTTGCTGAGGTTTCCAACATGGGTTGCCAGCCCGCAGCTATCGCTGCTGTTCAGGCTGCAGGTCTGCCCTTCGGTCCTGGTAAGGCTGTCAACGCTGGTGGTGTTGCTACCTCCGGTCTTGAGATCTGCCAGAACGCTGAGCACCGCAACTGGAGCGCTGAAGAGGTTGATGAGAAACTCCACACCATCATGAACAACATCTATGACATGTGCGTTAAGTATGGTAAGCAGGAGAACGGCTACATCAACTACGTTAAGGGCGCTAACGTCGCTGGTTTCATGCGCGTTGCTGACGCTATGATGGCTCAGGGCATCATCTAATCTTGAATTATCCAATCCAAGATACTTAACAAAAGGGCTTCCGCACGGAAGCCCTTTTTTCATTGCGCAGCGCAAAAGTTTCTGTGACTGACAATATTTGCCAACACTTTCCGTTACTGCTTTAAACGACAATTATTCGGCTATCATGAAGAAGATTATCATCATCAACGGTCCCAACCTCAACCTCCTCGGCGTTCGCGAACCCGATGTCTACGGCTCTCAGACTTTTGAGGACTACCTCGCCCAGCTCCGCCAGTCGTTCCCCGACTTGCAGATTGATTACTATCAGAGCAATGTCGAGGGCGAACTGATCAACAAGATTCAGGAAGTCGGCTTTTCTTATGATGGAATCATCCTCAATGCCGGAGGCTATAGCCATACCTCCGTGGCCATCCACGATGCCATAGCCGCCGTTGCCGCTCCCGTGGTGGAAGTGCATATCAGCAACATCTTTGCCCGCGAGGAATATCGCCACCATTCCCTCATCTCGCCCGTGGCCAAAGGCATCATATGCGGCCTCGGTCTTCCCGGCTATCGCCTTGCCGTCGAATACCTCCTGCAATGAACGCCACAATGCCAATCGGACGCACTAGGGGCCGTTATCTGCTAGCCTTGGTGGCAATCATAGCCCTTGGCTTGCTCTCCCGCCGTGTGGCTTGGCTGCCCAACAGCGTGGGCGACATGTTCTGGACCATGATGGTGTTCTGCTTCGTCAGACTTCTTTTTGTCCGTTGGCGGACGCTACTCGTCGTTGCCACGGCACTCTGCATCTCCTTTGCCGTCGAATTCTCTCAGCTCCTCCGCTGGGAGTGGCTGTGCCGGTTTCGCAACACATTTGTCGGCCACATGCTGCTCGGACAAGGGTTTATGTGGCAAGACCTTGTGGCTTATATAGTGGGTGTAGGACTGATGGTGGGTTTCTGGGTGATAACACGTAAATGATTTAGTATTATATAGTAAAAGAAATATTTGGCGTGAAATAAATTAACTATGTGTGTGTCTTTTTGGGGGTGAAAGACAGCAGAGGCGAGAGCAAATACTCTCGCCTTTGATATTTCAATGAATATTAATTCTAGCGGAAGCGTACCATGTCTATCAGGCGTACGCCGGTGAGCCACACCGTGATGCAGCCTACCACGCCGTGCTCGCCGTCCCATTCGGTCACGGGCTGCAGGGTCGTGTCGTCCACAATCTCAAAATATTCGGGCTCAAATTTGAGGCTTTCGTCGATGCCGTTCACCTCGTGGAAAGAAGAGAGAGTCTCCATCACAAAGTCGTGCACACTCTCCACATCCTCGCATTCGCTCATCTCTACGGCTTGCTCCAGGGTGGCATAGATGTTGGGCGCTACGGCGCGAGCTTCGGCACTCAGGCGCATATTGCGGCTGCTCAGTGCCAGGCCGTCTTCGGCGCGGACGATGGGGCAGGGGACAAGCTCGATGGGATATTTAATCTGCTCCAGAAGGTTGCGGATGATGGCAATCTGCTGGAAGTCTTTCTCGCCAAAATAAGCGCGGTTGGGCTGGGTGAGGTCGAACAGGCGACGCACCACCACGGCAACACCCGAGAAGTGACCCGGACGGCGAGGGCCTTCCATCACCTCCTCGATAGCGCCGAAATGATACACTGTCTCCACGGGTTCGGGGTACATCTCCTCTACCGAGGGCACAAAAGCGATGTCGGCACCGGCCTTCTCCAGCTTCTCGCAGTCGGCCTCCACCGTGCGGGGATATTTTGCCAGATCCTCCTTGTTGTTGAACTGGATGGGGTTCACAAATACCGATACGACCACCAGGTCGTTCTCTTTGCGTGCACGTTCGATGAGCGAAAGATGGCCTTCGTGCAGGGCGCCCATGGTGGGCACCAGGCCGATGGTCTTGTTTGCTTTTTTAGCTTCTTGTATAGCTGCGGTCAGCGCGGCTACAGTAGTAAGGGTTTGCATGATATAGTTAGTTTTCTTCTTTATCGTTAATATTCGTCTCAACTTCCTCGTACGGAGTATATCCGTCCTCGTCCGTATCCACGTGAGAGTCAAAATTCCCCGACTCCGACTGCTGGTATTCCGGGCGTCGCATCAGTCGGTTGGGGATCTCCAGAATATAGTTCAGTGCGGTAAGCAGCAGGCTGAACAGCAGGGCATTAAAAAAGCTCTTCACCTCGAAGCCTGCCACTAGTCCCGAGGCCATTTCGATGATGATGGCGTTGACTATGAACAGGAACAGCCCCATGCTGAAAATCGTGAACGGCAGCGTCAGCACAATCAGTATCGGGCGGATGAAATTGTTCAGCAGCGCAATCACCAGGGCGGTCAGCACGGCCGTCTTCAGCGAGTTGATGTGCACCCCCGGCAGGATATACTGTGCCAGAATCACGGCCAGCGTCATCACCACCAGCTGTGCCAAAAAGCCCCAAGGGCCGGAATATGACTTAGATGTAATCTTAATTGTCTTCAAAGCTATCTTGTTTTAATAATTCTACTTCTCATTGTTGGCCGTCCTTCGGGAAGAAAGGGCAGCCGCCTCGCAGGCACTGGTTGTTCTTCATGTGCCGCGAGCAGACGGGCTCCGTCAGCTCCATTGCCACGCCCAGCTCGTTCTTGGCAAAAGCCGTGGCGCTCAGCAGCGCCTTGTACGAGTCGCGCTTGCAGCAGCGCGGGCCGCCGTGCTGGCTGATGCTTGTCAGGGCCTGGGCCGTGGCCAGGTTGCTCAGGCGCCAGGCCTCGGTGGCCAGGGGCGTGCTCTTGGTGGCCAGTGCGGCGAAGGTGCCCGCGCTGATGGCGGCTCCGCAGGCGCCCCAGTTGCCGCACGCTCCGCCCGGCACCTGCTTCCCGCGGCGTACCATCTCCGGCAGCGCCTGCCGCAGGTTGGCCTCGCCGCCGGCGTTGTGGAAGGCCGTCAGCAGTGCCGCGCCCACGATGATGTGGTGCTCGGGGCCGTGCATATAGCAGAACGGCATCGACACCAGCCGCTCGAAAATCTCCACCGCGTTCTTCGACTCGCTGGCCAGGCACACCGCCACTATCGACTCCACGCCCGACGTGTGGCACCTGTCGCACACATAGTGGCCGTTGGCGCAGCGCACGTTCGACGCCGACGGCTGCTTGCATATCGCGCATTCCATCGTCTCGGTGTGGTCCAGGTATTGCAGCGGCGCGCCGCAAATCAGGCACTCTTCGTTGTTCGTCATCGCTCAGTATATTTAATAGTACAATATCACAATTTTGCGCGGGCCGAGCCTGCTGCCGCCCGGCTACAAGTCCAGCGGTCCCTTGCCGTAGCGCAGCACCTCCAGTCCGCCGCCCGAGCAATCCACCACCGTCGAAGGCTGGTCGTCGCCGTAGCCGCCGTCCACCACCAAGTCCACCCGGTTGCCGAACAGCTCATGAATCAGCTCGGGGTCGGTCAGATACTCCGTCTCAATCTCCTCGTCCAGCCTGCGCACCGATGTGCCGATCAGCGGGCATCCCACCTCCTCCACGATGGCCTGCAGCACACCGTTGTCCGGCACGCGGATGCCGATAGTCTTGTTGGGGTTCAGATAATTGCGCTGCACATTGTTGTTGGCGTCCATCACAAAAGTGTAAGGGCCGGGGAGGCAGTCCTTCAGCAGTGCGAAAGTCTCCCTGTCCATCGGGCGCACATACTCCGATGCCATGCTCAGCGACGAGCAAAGCAGCGAATATCGCGCCTTCTTCAGCGAAAAACCCTTCAGCTGCGCAATCGTTTCCACCGAGCGTTTCCACTCCATGCTGCACACAAAGGCGTATATCGTGTCGGTCGGAACAATCGCAATACCACCTTCATTCAGCACATCGGCCACTTTGCGCACCTCGCGGGTGTTCGGGTTGTCTGGATAAATTTTTGTTATCATAACAGAGTGCAAAAGTACAAACTTTTTATGAATTGGAATACTTTTTTTTATTAAATATCGTTTCCTTTAATTATGGCAACGGCTAATTGCCATCTCGGATTGAAGCGAAAAACATCGTAAACCATCCGTTGATGCTGTCGTAAATTATTATTGTGCAACAGATTAATTTATTGCCAGGCTGCGGTCGGCCCGAGCCGGTCAGCCCTCGGGAAGTGCCAATGCCGATTGTTGAATTTTTAGAGATAAATTTAAGAGACAACTTTATGAAAAGAATTTTTATCGTCCTAATCCTTGCCATTTCCGTATTTGGCGGCAATGCGCTCATGGCCCAGAAAGTCAAGTTTTCCAAGTATTTTGAAGATGCCACCCTGCGTATCGACTATCAGCGCGCTGGCAACCGTCAGTCCGACACCGTTCTGGGTGCCTACGACGTACGCCTTCCGCAATGGTCGGGCTCCCTCACCCAGCTCATCGACCCTTTCGACAACGGTTTTTTCCGCGTCGTGATGAAAGATGCTAAAAGTGGCCGTGTCATCTACTCCCGCTGCTTCAACAGCCTCTTCAACGAATATCGCGACACCCCTGAAGGCAAAGACAGCATCCAGTTCTTTGAGGAAGTCGTGCGCCTGCCCTGGCCCAAACGTCCGGTAGACATCTGTTGGGAAGAGCGTGGCGCCGACCAGAAATTCTTCACCCAGTCGGTAGTGCGCTACAACCCCGAGGAGCGTCTCCGTGCCCTGCGCCAGCGCGAATGTGTCATGATCAGTGTCGTCGAGCCCATAGAGCTTCAGTTCATGGGCGATGTGCATCAGAAAGTTGATGTCGTCATCGTGCCCGAAGGCTATGGCCCTGCCGACACCGCCAAGATGCGCGCCGACCTGCAGAAATTCTGCCAGTACCTCCTCGGCCAGGAACCCTTTGCCAGCCGCAAAGACGATTTCAACGTCTGGGGCATCCCCGCCACCGGGCGCGAGTCGGGCATCACCGACCCCAACAAAGGCATCTTTGTCCGCAGCCTTGTGGGTTCCAGCTACAACACCTTTGGTGCCGACCGCTACCTCATGACCATGCACCTCTTCCGCCTCCACGACGCCATCGGCATCACACCCTGCGACCACATCATCATCATGGCCAACAGCGAGACCTACGGCGGTGGCGGCATCTACAACTACTACGCCATGAGCTCCCTCAACCGCATGGCCGGCATGGTGCTCCCCCACGAGCTGGGCCACAGCATCGGCGGCCTGGCCGACGAATATGTCGATGAGGACCTCAGCTATGCCGACACCCACTCTTCCACCACCGAGCCCACCGAGCCCAACATCACCACCCTCGTCCATTTCGACCAGAAGTGGAAGGCCATGCTGCCCAAGGACGCCGCCATTCCCACCCCTGCCGACAACAACGTGCCCCGCAACCAGTGTGGCCCCCTTGGCGTTTACGAAGGTGCCGGCTACCACTCCAAGGGCATCTACCGCCCCACCATGCGCTGCATGATGCGCGACTACGCCCCCTTCTGCCCCGTGTGCGCCCAGCGGCTGAACGAGGTCTTCGACCTCTACACCAAATAACTCCGATTTCGGCCATCTATAATTATCCGCCGCAAAGAATTTTGCGGCGGATAATTTGTCATATTAGAGTTGGATTATCCTTGCTTTTCGTTCATGGATATTTCGTTGTATCTTCATTGCAACTTCATTCCAAGTTCATTGCAACTTCATTCGTTGAATGAGGATGCAATGAGTTTGCGATGGTGACAGAATGACTGAAATGCGAAAGCTGTTGGCCGGTTGTGCGACAGATTGGCCTCTGGCATGGTGTTTGATAATGGAACTTATAGATCAATACGTTTTAATATGGCAATACTCAAAAATGGACCGGCCCTGAGCGGCAAAGTTGGCGGCTTGAAATACAGCCAGGTAGGTGATGTAACAGTTGTGTCGGAGCTGCCCGGCTCTTTTCACGATGATAAGACTCGCAAGCAGTTGGTGCAAAGAATGAAACTGAATAATATCTTGCTGACTTATAGGTTGCTGAAGGACTGTTTGAAGGAGAATTTCGAAGAGGCTTCCGGTGCTCGCCGTGCCTGCCATGTTTTCAGGGGTGCCAACTTGGTTCTGCCCAACCATGCGTGGATTACGTCTCATGGTGCTAATAACTCGGGTGTGTTGGCTCCGATGGTCGTGTCTAGCGGTACGCTCCAGCCTATCGGATATTCGTATGAGAATGAAATGTATTGTTCGGATTTGAATGTGGGCGAACTGACAATATCCGAGCAAACCCGGGTGTGCGACTTGGCCAATGCTATTGTGCGCAATAATGCCGGATGGGAGTATGGCGATAGCCTGCAGGTGATTGTCGGTGAGCAATCTTTGCGGAATCCGGACGCACCCGAAGAATCTGAGCCGAACTTGACTGACCTTAGATTCCACGTATTCCGAATTCCGATGGACCGAGGCTGTGATGATAATCTAGACAAATTAGTCAGAAGTCAATTATGGGCCGCGGCACGCAACCCGCTGGCAGTCAGTGATGGAATGCTGTGTTTCTCGCCCATTATATCCGAAAGTCCATACGCACAAACCTACTATGCCGGTGCGCTGGTTCACATCCGCAAAAACAAGTCCGGCCTCCGTGCCTCCCGCCAGCAACTCCTCCTCTCCGATAGCACCCTCTTCGCCCAATACTCCTCGCCCGAGATGTTGGCCGCACAACTGGGGGAAGAGTAAGCCATATTGCCTTTCAACCATCTTCGGTTCTCAATTGCAAGCCCGCATCAAAGAATGCCTTATATTTTCATTGTACCACAATATTATGATTGATTCTTCGTTAATTTCAATAAAAATTGAAATTAGACAATACTAGTTTGGAACAGAGTTATGAAATAGATGGGAATAGTTTAGCATTGTCTAAAGAAGACTTTGCAAAAAATGTGTTGGAAAAAACTGCACCATTCGACAATATGGTTTTTTCAGCATTTTACCCAGTTTTCAATAGACTTAAAGAAATTTTAGAAAGACAAGAAGCATAATAGAATGAAAGGTGACGCTCAACCACTAATAAAGTTCTTTGATGGATCGGACAAGAGATTTATCATACCGCTATATCAGCGCAATTACGATTGGAAAGAGGATAATTGCGAACAGTTGTTCCAGGATTTGATAAAGCTCCACAAGAGTGACCGAAAGAGTCATTTCTTTGGTAGCATCGTGTCAAGTATTCAGTCGGGTACAGAAGATCGATACATCATTGATGGGCAGCAGCGAATCACAACCGTTTCGCTGATGCTCATTGCCATGGTTAATGCAAAGAAGGAAGGCTTGATTGAAGCTGATGACGCTAAGCTTGTGGAGAAAATCTTCAAGCGTTACCTTGTGGATGAATACCAAGAGGATGAACGCAAGGTTAAGTTGAAGCCCATCAAGAAAGATATGCAGGCATTCGATGCTTTGCTGTACAAGCCAAAGGATCAATACATCAAAGAGTCAAATGTAACTCGCAACTATGATTTCTTCTTCGACAAAATCATACATTGTGGACTCACACTTGACGAGTTGTTCGAGACAATAAAGAAACTGGAAGTAATCAACATCCGTTTGGATGAAGATGATGACCCTCAGCTTATCTTTGAGAGCCTTAACTCTACTGGACTTGACCTGAGCGAAGCAGATAAGATACGCAACTATCTGCTAATGTCGTTGGCTCCTGCAGAGCAAGACGACTTGTATTCTCGTTTCTGGAATCCTATCGAAGAATTTACGAAGTACGAGCCATCTTCTTTCGTTCGTGACTACCTCACCATGAAACAAGGTAAAATTGGGCGTATTGATAGAATCTATTTCATCTTCAAAGAATATGCAGAAAATGCGGGCATAAGTAGAGCCGCTTTGCTTGAAGACATGCATCACTATGCACGCATTTATAGCCTAATAGATAATGCACAGATTGGAACCGACAAGCTGAACAGGAAACTGAACCAACTTCGTACCTTGGATTCTACGATTGCATATCCGTTCTTTATGGCCTTCTTTGATTACGCCTCGATAGAAAGTTTGTCGGAAAAAGAAATATACAAGGTGATAGACGTAGTAGAAGCATATTGGGCTCGAAGAATAATCTGTAATCTGCCTTCAAATGCTCTCAACAAGGTGTTTGCCACACTTCATCGTGATGTACTGAACCATATCAGCAAGGCTGGGAGCGACAGCATTCCTTCGTATCTCGAAGTGTTGACTTATGTATTACTGAAGAAAGGTCGTTCGTCGGTGTTCCCAACTGACGAGGAAGTGGCTGGCGATTTCATTTTACGACAGGTGTATAAGATGCCAGTGAACCAGCGTATGTTCATCTTGGAACGTATGGAAAACCGCGACAACAACGAGCGTCATGATGTTGTGAAGGAATTGACAGAGAAGAACATCACGATTGAACACATTATGCCTCAAACCCTTTCGGACGAATGGAAGGCGGCTTTAGGCGATGAATGGGAACGGATACATCAGCAATATCTGCATACTATGGCAAATCTCACATTGACGGGATACAACTCTCAGTATAGCAATCTGACTTTTGCAAAGAAGAGGGATATGGAAAAAGGCTTCAAGGATAGTGCTTTCCGCTTGAACAACTATGTGAAGAGTTGCGAACAATGGACAGAAATGGAACTGAAGCAACGACAGCAAGAGTTGCTACAGATTTTCATGAACCTATGGCCTATGCCTACAACCTGTTTTGAAGTTACGAAGCAAGAAGCAGAATCTGCATCTCTCGATGACGAGGACTTTGAGTTTACAGGAAAAAAGTTGCAAGCGTACATTCTTCATGGAGTGAGATATACGGTCAATACATGGAAAGAAATGCTTGTGCAGGTATGTGGACACATTTTACTCGAGAAGCGTTCGACATTGGAATGGCTGTGTGCCAACGAGAAATGTGGTTTCTATACAATGCCCGAGTCGTGGAGGCGTGAACTTGCACCAAATATGTATGTTTGGACGGATAATAGTACTGCTACAAAGATCAGCATACTTAATGGTATGTTTGCAGAATGCAATATCCCAACCTCTGAATTGGTATTTGAATTCCGCTCCGATCAAGAAGGGGTGGATGATGAGTAAACAATGCTCAATGAGCAGAAATGGCTTACGAGTATGAGATTATGTAGATATCTTTCCAATGCCAGACTATGAAAGCCGTAGCGTTGGGGTTACAATCTATGGTAAGATGATAGATGAAAAATATACCCAGTTGCTTAAAAAGGACACCTCGCTCACATTAAAGGAATGTCTTTGGCTTGATGCTGTTCAAAAAGGTCGCCCAGTAACTACCGAGGCTGTAAAATACCTAAAAGAAAAGAAGCTCATTGAGGGTAAAGCTGGTCGTTATAGGATTTCGCTGTCTGTTGCAAAGATGACACATCAGATTGGTCAATACACGAAAGACCGTGGGCTTGCCCATGAAGCCTTGGTGAAAATGGCCTTACAGTTGGCTCATAATGCAGGTGAGGCTGGATTTATGCGTAAAGATGCATACGAAGCACTACAACATGGTGTGCCTGCTGGTGCAAAAGAATCTAAACTTCGTTATATAGGGAAACTTCTTTTAAAAATGGCCGACGATGGACAAATTAAAAAGGACATAAGCGGTAAACGTTGGATCGTCACGACAAAAGGAGAAAACGACCTCTTGTCATAAAATAGGTCGTTTTTAGGTCGTTTTTAGGTCGTTTTCAGTCGTCAGAGAAATGTTTTTCAGAAACATCAAGCAACAGTTTCTCGTTAAGAGTTCTGTCGAAACATCAAGAAACTTGGTGGAAATCTATCTGTGGGTGGCTTCGGCCGCCATGCTGCTGATACTCACCTAAAAACCATTGCCAAGTATCGCAGAGTTTGTTCTCGGTATTAGTATATCAGATTGCAGTTTTTATTTTGTTTGCTTTATTGGAAGAAAGATATTTGGGATACTATTGACTGTTGCTATATTTTTCTTTGACAGTTTGCAATAAAAATAATATTTATTCGTTATAATAAGCATGTTTAACTATGTTCGTATGCTTTGGATGATGGCTTTGGCCGCGTTGCTCTTCTTCGGCTCGTGTCAGAAGGAGGATGTGTGGGGTGCGTCGGCGGACGAGATTGCTTTCTCGTGCGACACGATGGCCTTCGACACGGTTTTCACCCAGATGGGGTCGGCTACAAGGCAGTTCAAGGTGTACAATACGAGCAACCACGATGTGCTGCTGGACCGCGTGACGCTGGAGCAGGGCAGGGCTTCGCGCTTCCGCCTGAATGTGGACGGCGACACGAGTCTGGCGGTCGAGGGGCTGCGCCTGGCGGCTGGCGATTCGATGTTTGTGTTTGTGCGGGTGAATGTGAACCCCAACAGTCTGACCGAGCCTTTTGTGGTGGAAGACGCTGTGTTGCTGACTACCCGCACCGGCACTAAACGGCTGCCGCTGACGGCCTGGGGTCGCAACGCGGTGTACCATGTGCCGACCGACACGCTGCACTATGCCGACGGCACGCCCTTGGTGGACCAGTTCGGCAACCCATACGCCTATAGTGTGATTGACTGCGACAACTGGCGGCACGACTTGCCCCATGTGGTGCTGGGCTATGCGGTGGTGGATTCGCGCAACACGTTGCGCCTGCAGTCGGGCGACGAGTTGTATTTCCATAATGATGCGGTGCTGTGGGTGTACGACAGCGCTACGCTGGATGTTCGCGGCACGGAGGAACGGCCGGTGCTGTTCACCTCGGTGCGGCACGATGGCTGGTATGACTATCTGCCGGGTCAGTGGGGCATGATATGGCTTTCGCAAGGCAGCAAGGACAATGTGATGGAGAACGCCGTGGTGGAGAACGGCTATACGGGCATTAAGCTCGACAGCTGCGCCAGCGCCAATCCTACGCTGCGGATGAAGAATGTGCAGGTGCGCAATCATTCGCTGGCGGGCATCTTGGCCAACACGGCCGATGTGGTGGGGGAGAATGTGCTGGTGGTGAACTGCGGTGTGGCCACGGTGGCCATGCAGTATGGCGGCCATTATGATTTTAGGAATTGTACTTTTGCCGATTTCTGGCGTTATGATTCGCGCAAGTATCCTTCGGTGCAGGTGAGCAATTATCTGGATGCCGAGGGGATGCGATATGTGTGGGAGATGGATGTGAGGCTGACGGACTGCATCGTGTATGGAGGCCGCACGGAGGAGCTGTGGGTGGACTTGGATGCCAGGGCCGAGGCCGGCTGTGCGATTACGCACTGCTTGGTGAAGGGCGGCGAATGGGACGAGGACCCCAGGTTTGTGGATGTGGAGAACGGCGACTATAATCTGGCCGAGGATTCTCCCGCATGGGGAATAGGATGGAAGGGGATTTAGGATTTTAGATTGTAGAGTGTAGATTGTAGAGTGGGGCGGAGGTCGGTTGAAGGGATTTAGGATTTATGAATTATGATTTATGAGTGGGGCGGAGGCCGTTGGGATTGTAGATTTTAGATTGTAGAGTGGAAGGGATTTTAGATTTTAGAGTGGGTGAGCCGGGGGGGGTGATATTAACTTTTAGAAAATTAAGACTATGTACGAATATATATCAGGGAAATTGGCCATGCTGACGGCCGCCACGGCAGTGGTGGATTGCGGCGGCGTGGGCTATCTGTTGGAGATATCGCTGAACACGTATAGTGCTATCCAGGAGAAGGAGGTGGTGAAGTTGTGGGTGCACGAGGTGGTTCGCGAGGACGCGCATCTGCTCTACGGCTTCTATAGCACGCAGGAACGCGAGATGTTCCGCCTGCTGTTGGGCGTGAGCGGCGTGGGTGCGGCAACGGCGAGGATGATGCTGTCGTCGCTCTCGGTGTCGGAGTTGTCTAACGCTATTGCCTCCAAGGATGCTAAGCTGGTGCAGCGCGTGAAGGGCGTGGGCGCTAAGACGGCACAGCGCATCGTGCTGGAACTGCAAGACAAGGTGGGCGGCGCCGGCGTGGATGTCGTGGCAGCTCCCGCTGTCAGCCAGAATAAGGAGGAGGCGTTGAGCGCCCTGGTGATGCTGGGTTTCCCCAAGGCCGCAGCCGACAAGGTGCTGCAGGGTTTGGACAACAGCCTCTCGGTAGAAGGACTGATTAAAGAAGCTCTGAAGAGATTGTAGAGTTAAGATTTTAGATTTTAGAGTGTAGATTGTAGAATGGAAGGGATTTTAGAGTGTAGAGTGTAGATTGTAGAGTGGGGCGGAAGCCGGTTGAAGGGATTTAGGATTTATGATTTATGAGTGGGGCGGAAGCCGGTTAAAGTTAAGGTTAAAGTTAAAGTCAAACATTGAAGATATTGGATAACATATTAGGTCTGTTGCGGATTCGGTTGCCTCGGGTTGTGGCCGCTTTGGCGCTCTTCTTGCTGTTGGGCGCCGGCGCTTCGGCGTGGGCACAGGTGCCTAATGGCCCGGTGACGACTGTGGAATACGACCCTCAGTCGGGTAGCTATGTGAAGTTGACTAAGTTGGGCGATATGGTGGTGAACCGCGAGTTTATGACTTTCGAGGAGTATCAGGACTATCAGATGAACGAGCTGATGCGGTCGTACTGGAAAGAACGTTCCAGCGTGAGCGACACTTCGGCCTCGGAGGGGTTGCTGAGCCGTATTCCCGGTTTCAGCGAGATCAGCCGCAAGGTGGACGGCCTGCTGGCCATTCCTGAAATTAAGATTGAGCCTACGGGAAGTGCCGACCTCACATTCCAGATTGTCAATAACTTCCGTGATGACCCACAGAGGGATGCCAGTTCGCGCAGTGTGACGAATTTTGATTTCGATGAGAACATCCAGGTGAGTCTGAACGCCAAGATTGGCGATCTTTTCGACTTCGACATCAATTGGAATACCCAGGCCACTTTCGACTTTGAGAACAAGATCAAGCTGAAGTATGACGGCAAGGAAGACGATATCATCCAGCTGTTTGAGGCAGCAGACATTTCTTTCCCGCTGAACACCCGCCTTATCCACGGTAGCTCGGAGCTGTTCGGCTTCCATACCAAGCTGAAATTCGGCAAACTGACTGTGGACGCAGTGCTCTCGCAGAAGGAGACTAGCACCGAGAATATGCAGGTGCAGGGCGGCGCGTCGATGCAGGAGTTCCAAATCAGGGCCGACGAATATGAGGAGAACCGGCATTTCTTTATCTCGCAATACTTTTATAATCACTACAACGAGACTATGTCGACACTGCCCATTCCGAACACCAACATCAAGATTATCCGTATGGAGGTGTGGAGAACTAATGTGGGCGCTGCCGTGACGAACAATAGAAATATTTTGGCACTGACCGATTTGGGAGAGAACGAACCCAGCAGTTCGCGGCTGATGGGCGGCTATTCGGAATTGCCGAACAACAGGAGTAACAATCTGTTTGATGTGATGAACACGGGGGCGATCCGTGAGACTGACAACATCACTAGCTATATGCAGGGCCTCGGCTTTACGTCGGGAACGGACTATGTGAAGGTGGAGAGCGCCCGTCTGCTGACCAGCAGCGAGTATACCTACAATGCCGAACTGGGCTTTATCACGCTAAACCAGGCGCTGAGCGCCGACCAGGTGCTGGCCGTGGCGTTCCAATACCAGGTGATTGGCGACACGACGGTGTACCAGGTGGGCGAGCTGACGACAGATGGTGTGAACGACCCCAATACCCTGGTGGTCAAACTGATCAAAGGTACAGGCGTGGATACCCACAGTCCGCTCTGGAAGCTGATGATGAAGAACGTCTACTTCCTGAAGAGTACACAGCTGGGCCGCGACAATTTCCGTCTCAACGTGCTGTATGAGAGTCCGGACGGCGGTGTGGGTATTGGCTATTTCACCGAAGGACCCAAAGAAGGCGTGCCGCTGATTGAACTTTTCGGTTTGGACCGCATGGATGCTTCGCAGAACTATTATTATGCCGATGGTGTGTTCGACTGGTTCGATAGTGCGGCCTTCAAGGCGGGCACCATCCAGGCCACCACGGGCCGTATCTTCTTCCCCTATGTGGAACCCTTCGGCCGCGACCTCCGCAACATTTTGGGCGACGAAGAACTGGCCAAGCAATATTGTTTTGATTCATTATATACAATGACCAGGACGTTGGCCCAACAGTTTGCCGACAAGAACAAGTTCTATATCGAGGGTTACTATTCGAGTACGGTGAGCGGTGAGATCTCGTTGGGCTACAGTGTGTCGCAAGGTTCGGTGACGGTGACGGCGGGAGGCATGCCGTTGATTGAAAATGTTGACTATACGGTTGACTATACGATGGGAACGGTGCGAATTATTAACGAAAGCGTGCTGTCGAGCGGAACGCCCATCAGCATCAGCTGCGAGGACAACTCGTTCAGTATGACCACCAAATCGATGGTGGGAGCGCACTTGAACTATGAGATTCAGCCCGACTTCAATGTGGGCGCTACCTTTATGAACCTCTCGGAACGGCCTCTGACGCAGAAGAATAATTTTGGCGACGAGCCGACCAGCAATAGTATCTATGGCTTTGATCTGAACTACCGCCACGACGCACCTTTTGTGACAAAGCTGGTGGATATGCTGCCGGGTATCTCGACTAAGGCACCGTCGAACCTGACCGTGACGGCCGAGTTCGCCCATTTTGTGCCGGGGTTGTCTTCTGCCGGATTAAAAGAGGGTGCGGTGACCTATGTGGATGATTTTGAAGGAGCGGAGAGTAGCATCGACTTGAAGGGCCTGACCTACTGGAATCTGGCCAGCACACCGCAGGACTTCAGCACGCCGTTGCCTCGCTTCCCCGAGACGGCACCGGGCACGGGGCTGGCCTATGGATTCAACCGTGCGAAACTGAACTGGTACCGCATCGACAGAGACTTCTACGACTCTCGCTCACCAAGAAATATCACCGATGAGGACCGCTCGAAGCCTTACGCCCGCAGAATTATGGAACGAGAGGTGTTCCCCAATAAAGAATTGCAGTCGGGTGTGCCGCAGTATATCTATGAACTGAACTTGTCGTACTATCCTGAAGAGCGAGGCCCGTATAACTACGATGTGGCTGCGGGACAGTATAGTGCGGGTTTGACGGCCGAGGGCACTTTGGCCCAGCCGAAGAGCCGTTGGGGCGGTATCATGCGTCAGCTTGACTATACCGATTTCGAAACGCAGAACATCGAGACTTTGGAGTTCTGGCTGATGGATCCCTTTATTGAAAGTCCCAATCATACGGGTGGCAAACTGTATATCAACTTGGGCGACATCAGCGAGGATATCCTGCGCGACGGCCGCAAGAGTTTTGAGAACGGTCTGCCTACGAGCGAGGTCGTTACGGGCGTTGACACCACCATCTGGGGTCGTGTGCCGAATACCCAGCCCATTGTGAATGCCTTTGCCAACGACGAATCGTCGCGCAAGTATCAGGATGTGGGCTATGACGGATTGAGCAACAGCTTTGACATAGAGGACGAGCGTTCGTTCTTTGCCGATTATATCAACCAGGTGGCTTTGTTGCACGGAACCGACTCGCGAGCTTATCAGATGGCCTATGCCGACCCGTCGGGCGACGATTTCCACTATTTCCTGGGCTCGGACTACGACCAGGAGGACGTGAAGATTGTGGAGCGCTACAAGTATTTCAACAACCCGGAGGGCAACTCACGCGTGGATGCCGACAACACCGAGTCGTATATGACGGCCAGCTCGACGTATCCCAATGTGGAGGACATCAATAGGGACAACACCCTGAGCGAGGGCGAGAACTATTACCAATATATGATTGAAATCGACCCTACCAAGATGGTGATAGGCGAGAACCATATTGTTGACATCCAGGAGGCCGAAAACATCAAACTGGCCGATGGTAGTACGACCTCGTGCAAATGGTATCAGTTCAGAATCCCCATCAGAGAGTACGACCAGCTGATTGGTAAGCTGAACGGGTTCCAGTCGATACGTTTCATGCGTATGTATCTGACCGACTTCGAAGAGCCTGTGTTCCTCCGTTTCGCCACCTTGGAACTGGTGTATGCCACTTGGCGAAAATATACCGAAGACCTGTTGCAGCCGGGCGACTACACAACCGGAACGGGTGCCAATACCTCGTTCAGTATCAGTACTGTGAGTATTGAAGAGAATGGCAGCCGCTATCCGGTGCCCTATGTGCTGCCTCCTGATGTGGAACGCGAGCAGTGGTACAGCACCTCGTCGTCGTTGACCCAGTTGAACGAGCAAGCCCTGGCACTGGACATCACCGATTTGGCATCGGGCGATGCCAGAGCTGTGTATCGTAACTCCTCGTATGACCTGCGCAACTACGGAAAATTGAAGATGTTCGTACATGCCGAGAAAAAGGTGGAAAGTGATCCCATTGACGATGGCGATTTGGTGCTGTTTGTGCGACTGGGTAGCGACTACACCAATAACTATTATGAATACGAAGTTCCTCTGACGCTCACCCCTTGGGGCGTGAGTAAGGATGACAGGTACGGCATCTGGCCAATAGAAAATAATGTAGAGATTGACCTGAATAAGCTGGTGGAATTGAAGACCAATCGCAACCGGCTGATTCGCAGTGGCGATATGTCGTACAATAGCCAGCTGCTGTATAGCGAATATTATGGTGGCAGGAAGTACACCGTGTTGGGCACGCCTAATTTGGGCAAGGTGAAAGTGATCATGGTCGGTGTCCGCAATCCCAAGAAAGAGACATTGAACGATGGAAACAACATGCTGCCGAAGTCGTGCATGGTGTGGATTAACGAATTGCGTTTGGCTGATTTCAATAACCGTGGAGGTTGGGCGGCCATGGCTATGGCTCGTACAAATTTGGCCGATGTGGGTAATCTTTCCATGTTCGGTTCTTATACCACCTCGGGTTTCGGTAATCTTGAGGACAAGCCTACCAAACTTGAGTTGGTTAATAACATGCAGCTCCAGACCACGCTGGATATGGAATTGGGCAAGTTCCTCCCCGAAGAATGGGGTGTGCATATACCGTTATATCTTGACTACAACAATCAGGTCGGTACGCCTGAGTACAACCCAATGGATCCTGATGTGAGAATGCGCGACGATTTGCAGACCTATCAGACCAAAGATGAACGGGACAGTGTGCGTGCCATGGCACAGGAACGCCATACGACCACGAACCTGACCTTGACCAATGTTCGAAAAGAACGCACGGGCAAGGGTGCGCTGAAACCCCATTTCTATGATGTGGAAAACTTCTCGATGTCGTATGCTTATATGCGAGAGCGCAAGTCGGACCACGAGTTGTCGTATTACAATAAAGATCAGCACCGTGGTACGTTGAACTACGCCTTCAGTCCGCAGGAACCCGGCCTTTTGGCTCCCTTTGCCAAGAGCAATGTGAAATTTATCAACGGGAAGAATGGTAAGTTTATCAAAGACTTCAATTTGTATTATAAGCCCAAGTCCTTGTCGTTCAGTACGGAGGTGTATCGCGACTATGAGGAAACTATGTTGAGAAACAAGGGCGCGGCTTTGGTTATCATCAAGCCAACCTACTTCAAGCAGTTCACATGGAGGCGCGATTATGGTTTGCAGTACGACCTGAGCCGTAGCATCCATCTGACATACGCCGCCTCGGCCAATGCGAGAATTGACGAACCCGTAGGACGTGTGGACACACGAGAATGTAAAGACAGTATCTGGCATTCGATTACAAACGGAGGTACGATGCAGAATTTCCAGCAGACGGTCAACCTCACATGGGATGTGCCCATTACCAAGTTGCCGTACTTGGATTTTATCCGTGTGCCGTTGAGCTATCGAACAGCCTACAATTTCTACGGAACTACGCAGGCTATGCAGAGCCAGGGTAGCACGTTGAACAGCTCCACGCAGTTGCAAGGCTCGGTTTCGGCCACCATGCAGACGTTGTACAATCGCTTCCCATTCATCAAGAACGCATATAAGGCCGGAGCCAAGAGTCAGGCGAAAGACCCCAAACGAATGACCAAACGAGAACGAGACCAAGCAATTCAAGATTCCATTGCTCGTGCGAAGAACCCGGATTCTGCGCGTCGTGCTGAGGCCATGGAAATGTTGGCTGAGTTGGGCAAGTTCGGCATCCGATTCCTCACCGGAGTGAAGACTGTCAATGTCCAGTACGACCGCAATATGGGTTCGACCCTTCCCGGATACATGGGTACAGCCAGTATCTTGGGCATGGATCCTGTTAATGGATGGATGCCGGGACCAGCTTTTGTTTTGGGATTCAACGATGCTATGGCCGACCGGTTGCGCGACATGGGGTTGCTGTCGACAGACCAACTGATGAACACAGCCCATAAGAACACCAGCAATCAGCAGTTGTCGCTGCAAGCTTCGGTCGAACCGATACGAGATTTAAAGATAGAGCTGAACGCCATGCAGAACTACCAGTCGCGTGACGAATACTATTATAAATACATCCAAGATTGGGATCAGGTGTGCGGACCGTTGTCGTATGTGATGGCTGGCTCTTACACTACATCATGCTGGAGTTGGGGAACAACGTTTGTTGACGACAGCACCCTTTATCAGACCTTCTTGAACAATCGGCAGATTGTGGCCCAGCGCCTGGCCGAATTAAACACCGACCCCATCACCAATGAGATGGTTCGCGACAGTATGAACGGCCTCTATTTCCCGATGGGCTATAGTGCCAATCAGCAGTCGGTGTTGCTGACCAGCTTCATTTCGGCTTATCTGGGCAAAGATGCCTCCAGCCAGTCGTTCTCGCCGTTCTTGGGAATGCCTATGCCGAACTGGTCTATCAATTACAATGGACTTAATAAAGTCAAATGGCTGAAGAAGTGGTTCAACAACATCTCCTTGTCCCACAAATACTCTTCGACGTATTCAATAGGAAATTACTATACTGATGCGGCTATTTCGGGCAAGGATAATTATGACTATGGCTCAGAAAGTGTGCTGAATTCGACTTGTGATTTCATTGCTCCGTTGAGCATGGAAGGCGTGCAGATAAGCGAGCAGTTTAACCCCTTGATTCGCATGTCGGTGAGTATGGTGAACAGCGTTCAGCTCAACTTTTCGGTACAGAAGAACCGTACGATGACACTCAGTTTCTCCAACAATCAGCTGACAGAGACCTCGCGCGAGGGTGTTACTTTCGGCGGTGGATACAGATTCAAGAATGTGGCATTCGATGTGAAAGTTGCCGACGAAGTCCATCACTTGAAAAGCGATATCGTGCTGCAGTTGAACCTCACCTATAATAGCAATAAGACCAATATCCGCAAGATAAACCAGAACACCAGCCAGGTGTCCTCGGGTAGTGAGGTATGGATGGCCGAGATTTCGGCAGAATATGCTCTTTCGTCCACCCTCACCCTCCGAGCATTCTTCCAGACCAACATCAATCACCCATATATATCAAACTCCTATCCTAACTCCACCACCAAGGGTGGCATAACTATTAGATTTAGCTTTTAATGAACTTAGACCGCTTTAAAAACTTTGAACAAAATGTACGTGAACTGGTTCTCGCTTTTGAGAAGCAGCAGGGCGACTGTTCGAAATATTTTGATGTTGACCAATTGGAAATCATTGCCGACTATTACCTCGAAGTATCTGATGTCGAGGGGTTGGAAGCTGCGGTCAAATATGGCGAACAGCTCTTCCCGCTCAGCGGTGTGATTCGTTTGCGACGGGCTCATCTTAGCAGTATCCAAGGTCAGTATGCCCAGGCGTTGGAAATCCTCAAGGATCTTGAGCGTACCGAGCCGGACAACACCGATGTCTATTATGCTCTTGGAGCTATTCATAGCATGCTCAGCCATCCGGAACAGGCTATCGATTATTATCTGAAGGCTGCCGCTGACGGCTATCAGCTCGACATGATATACGGCAATGTGGCCGATGAGTATTATAAACTGGGTCAGTCGGAAAATGCGGTGAAGTATTATAAGAAGTCATTGGAGATTAATCCGGAAGAAGAGCGGTCGCTTTACAATCTGGCATGCACCTGGGATGAGCAGGGGCTGATTGTTGAGGCTGAAGGGTTTTATTCGCAGTTTGTGCTGGACCATCCTTTTTCCAAGGGGGCTTGGCACAGTTTGGGCTGTGTGTACACTTGGCTGTCGCTATATGAGAAGGCTGCCGATGCGTTGGAATATGCCATTGCCATTGATAAAACTTTCTATAATGCCTATCTTGGTTTGTCGGAGTGCTATAGGAATTTGGGCGACCAGGCTCGAGCCGTACAAGCACTGCACGATGCTATTCCTTATTCCGATGACCGTTCTTTTGTCCTTTATTGTATTGGACGAATCTATTTTGCGGCGGGGAATTACCATACCGCTTCCACTTATTACCATGATGCCTTGAAGGATGACCCGGGATGTAGCAACGCGTGGTGCGACCTTGGTCGCTGTAGTCAGCAGATGGGATATCTGGATGAGGCTGCGGGGTATTACCGCCGTGCCATTGACCTTGATCCCGATTCCGATGCCAATTGGGTTGTGCTGGCCGACCTCTATATTTTGTCTGAAAGATTTTCAGAGGCTTGTTCGCTTTTAGAAAGTTCTCGCACCGAAGCATTAGATAGATTTGCGTTCGATTCGCGATTAGTCTATTGCTACTATCGCTTGGGTCGCCGCAGCCGTCTCTTCGACTTGTTGCAGAAGGATGCGTTTGATTTCGGCCCGCTCTATCATTCGCTCCTGAATCAGTATCCTGATTTGGCGCAAGATGTTGAAATTGTTAATAGTATAACCTCATTATCCTCACTATAATATGAAGAAAACGATATTGATACTTTTGTTTGCATTTTTATGCTGCTATCATTCTTTCGCACAAGAATCTGCGCAAAATGCGTCAACCAACATCGCCGAGCAGGTGCGGGACGGAGAGGAGTCGTCCTCACTCCTTAATAGTGCACTGACTTGGTATGATGCCAATATGAACTATTCGGCCGTCGGCCTTTTGATGGCTTTGGAAAGTTCGTTCGTGCCTTTCCCCTCCGAGGTGGTCATACCTCCGGCAGTTTATGTGGCAAGTAATCCCGAAACAAAAGGTGGAATGAAGATTTGGCTGATTGTGCTGTTCGGTACTCTGGGTGCTATGTTGGGTGCCTATATCAACTACTTTCTTTCTCGTTGGTTGGGCCGTCCGATAATCTATGCCTTTGCAGACAGCAAAGTAGGCCACCTACTCCAACTTTCCAAAGAGAAAGTTGTGCGTGCTGAGACTTATTTTAACGACCATGGTAATATATCCACATTAGTCGGCCGACTCATTCCGGTCATTCGTCAGCTGATATCCATTCCGGCTGGTCTTTCAAAGATGAATATTGCGGCTTTCTCCTTGTTCACCTTTATAGGTGCCGCCGTATGGAACTGTGTGTTGGCGCTCCTGGGATATTTGGCCTACCGTGTTGCCGACCCCACCATCATTGAGCAATACAGCCATCAGCTTTCTATCATTATTATCGTTGTCTTCTGTGTTGCCGTAGCATTCTTTGTGCTGCGTGCCATTGTAAGAAAACGTCGTCCTGAAAAATAATAAGTTCCAATGAATAATTACTCTGAAGAGTCTCAGCCCTTAGATTTCGAGCGCCTCGTCCAGCGCAAAAATCGGCCTTTGCCCAAGGCAGGATGTAGTTGGGCTTTCTTTATCTTCCTCGGACTGCTCATCGTTGGAGTAATAATAATGTATATATTATATAGACACACTTTTTAACCCAAGATACATCTTCCTATGGATTTCCCAATACTCAACACCAAGGTTTATGATAAACCATTAGTCTATCTTGACAATGCTGCCACAACGCAGAAGCCTCGGCAGGTTATCGATACCATCTCCCAGTACTACCTCACCCTCAACAGTAATATCCATCGCGGGGCTCATTATTTGGCGAACATGGCCACCGAGCGTTTCGAGGCAGTTCGCCGCCAAGTTCAGCAGTACATCAATGCTCCGTCAACCTCGCAAATCGTTTTCACCCGTGGAACTACCGAAAGCATCAACCTAGTTGCCAGCAGCTTCTGCCAGCAGTTCCTGCATGAGTACGACGAAGTCATTGTTTCCGGTATGGAACATCATTCCAATATTGTTCCTTGGCAGTTGGCGTGCGAAAGGGTAGGGGCTCGGCTCAAGGTAATCCCCTTCTCCGATGAAGGTGTGCTGGATCTTGAAGCCTATGAATCTCTGTTTACCAAGCGCACTCGTATTGTGGCAGTCAACCATGTGTCAAACACCCTCGGCACTATCAATCCCGTTAAGCAAATGGCTGCCATTGCTCATAGTCATGGAGTGCCAATCTTGGTTGACGGAGCTCAGTCTGTCGCTCACATGAAGATTGACGTTCAAGATATCGATTGCGACTTCTTCTGCTTCTCCGGACATAAAATGTATGCGCCCATGGGCGTGGGCGTCATGTATGGACGTCAGTCGCTTTTGGAGCAGATGCCTCCCTATCATGGTGGTGGCGAAATGATTAAGGATGTCACCTTTGAGAAGACCACATACAATGAACTTCCCTTCAAATTCGAGGCAGGTACGCCGTCTGTGGCCGATGTCTTAGGCCTTGGTTCGGCCATTGATTACATCCAGTCGATAGGGATTGATAATATTGCTCAACACGAGGCCGAATTGATGAATTATGCAATGGAAAAAATGTCCCAAGTCCCGAATATCAGATTTATCGGAACGGCCCCGCATAAAGCTGGAGTCATTTCTTTCCTTGTCGGATCGTCGCATCCGTATGATGTCGGTACCTTGCTGGACAAATTGGGCATTGCCGTCCGAACAGGACATCATTGCACCCAGCCTATCATGCAGCGATATGGAATCCCTGGCACAGTCAGAGCTTCTTTCGCTTCGTATACCACCACTTCCGATATCGATGCCTTGGTGGCGGCTCTCAACCGCATCGCACCAATGCTTGAATAATAGTTGGAATACCGAAACAAAACAGACACATGCTCAAAACCTTACATATAGAAAACTACGCTCTTATCCACCAAACCGATATCGCTTTTGATTCTGGTTTCGTGGTCATTACGGGCGAAACAGGTGCAGGCAAATCCATCATGCTTGGTGCGTTAGGACTTTTGTTGGGCCAGCGTGCCGATACCCAGGTGCTTTCCGACAAAGAACACAAATGTGTCGTGGAAGCCACTTTCGACATTGCTGGGTTGTGCCTTCAGCCCCTTTTTGAAGAGTATGATGCCGAATATGATGATACGCTCATCCTTCGTCGCGAGATTCTCCCCTCTTCCAAAAGTCGGGCATTCGTGAACGATTCGCCGGCCAATCTCCAATTCTTAAAGGAACTTGGACCGCATATCTTGGACATCCATTCCCAGTATCAGACACTCACACTTACTTCCTCCCTCTTCCAAACCCAGTTGCTAGACTCTTTCTCCGCCCCGGAGTTATTGTCGCAGTATCAGTCGGCTTACGCCCAGTACACAAATCTCAAACGGCAGTTGGAGACCCTCACGACCCAAGACGCACAGAACAATCAGATTCTGGACTATAATCGGTTCCTTTTTGAAGAGTTGCAGCAGGCGGAACTCCAACCGGGCGAACAAGCCGAATTGGAAGAAGAAGCGCAATTGCTGGAACACACCGGCACAATCAAAGAGGCTTTGTCTGGCTGTATTGCCCTTTGTGATGGCGATGGTCTTGGCGATGACTCCGTTGTGGCACGGCTCGTGTCTTGCAGGAGTGCTCTTTCGCATGTCCTTGGCTATCATAATACCATTGAAACCTTGCATCAACGCATCGATTCTTGCCTCATCGAGTTGCAGGATGTTGTTTCAGAAGTATCCGCGCTCAACGAAAAACTGCAGTTTTCCCCCGAGCGGCAAGCATTTGTCGGCGATCGGCTCGATATGATTTACCGCTTGGAGAAGAAACATAATGTCGATTCTGTGGAGGCACTTTTGCAAATCCAAGAAAAATTGGATGCTCAATTGCAAGAAGCTGAGAGTCTTGACGACCGTATCCGCGAGGTCATGGAACAGGTCGACAAGTCTTTTGCCCAACTTCAGCAGAAGGCGGATTCTCTCACCGACGCCCGTCGGCACTCAGCCGAAATCTTGCAGCAACAGGTTCTTCCCGTGTTGGCTCAGCTGGGCATGGGCTCGGCCACCATCGTCGTTGATGTGTCGCCTGCTTCCGATTTTGGTCCGATGGGCCATGACAATGTATGTCTGCTCTTCAACGCCAACCAAGGAGGCACGCTGCGACCTTTGGCCGAGGTGGCTTCGGGCGGCGAACTTTCTCGGCTCATGTTGGCCGTCAAGTCGGTGGTCACTCGTCGCAACTTGTTGCCCACGATTATCTTCGATGAAATCGACAGCGGTGTCTCGGGCGATATCTCAGTGGCCGTAGGCAAAATCATGCGTTCTATGGCTGAGCACATGCAGGTCGTGGCCATCTCGCATCTCCCACAGCTGGCAGCCAAGGCCAATCAGCACCTCAAAGTGGCAAAAGCATTGGAAGACACTCGCACCATCTCCCGTATCCGTCAGCTCAGTATGGATGAACGCATCAACGAAATCGCTGTCATGCTGTCGTCAAATCCGCCTACCGATTCGGCGTTGCAGACCGCCCGTGAACTGATGAATTAAGATTCAAGAATAACACAAGTAAGCACACTCAGATATAGAAATGAAATACATCCTGACCATCCTCCTCTCTTTGTCCGCTGTACTCCCGCTCTGGGCCCAGTCGCTAGAGCCCGTCAAACTGGATTGCCCTTTGTGTATCGAACCGGCTCCTTCGGGCACTTTTGCTGAAATCCGTTCGAATCATTTCCATGGAGGTCTTGACCTTCGCATTGGTGGCGACGAAGGTGTAGGTCTGCCCGTCTATGCCCCTGCCGACGGATATGTCTGTCGTCTGCGAATCTCAGCCTACGATGGCGGAAAAATGCTGTACATAAACCATAAGGGAAATATCACCACGGTCTACCTTCATCTTGATGGATATCATGGCGCTATTGCCGAATATGTCCTCAACTGCCAGCGCGAGCATCAATGCTATTCGTTCGATACCACTATCTCCGAAGGCGTGCTTCCCGTCCGTCGTGGCGAGATCATCGCGTATGCTGGTAATAGCGGGATGAGCGGAGGCCCTCATCTTCATTACGAGGTGCGCAACACGCGAACCCAGCAGTCGCTCAATCCGCTTGACTATGGTATAGCCATTCATGATACGATTCCACCTGCTCTGCGAGGCATCCGCCTTCTCCCCGTGGATAAGAATACCCGCATCAACTATGGCAAGTCGGCCCACCAGGTCGACCTTGCAAACAATCCTGAGACACTTGGCTCTGGATTCAACCCCATCCCGGTTTTCGGCCGGTTCTATGTCGGTGTGTGGGCGTCTGACCGTTCCAAAGGTTCTACCAATAACAATGGTTACCAGCGTATCGACATTTGGGTCGACGGCCGGCCGTTCTTCCAGTATTGTGTTGATAAAATAACTTTTGGCGACACCCGTGCCATCAATGCGCAGCTGGAGTATGGCCGTTATTGCTCTACAAAAGAGCCTTATATCATCACTCGCAGATTGCCTGGCGACCCATCTCACGTCGCTCGCACCTTCGGCGATGGCTCTATTGGATTCATCCAATCCGACACAACGCTACACCGAGTCACGATTGCTGTTTCCGACTATAATGGTAATCAAACGGTTCGCTGTGTGTATCTTCGCAACCATTTTGAGACCATTGTCCCCATGCACGACGTCCCAGAACACCCTTCATATCATCTGTCTTCCGACCCGCTCTTGGTTCGTTGGCCGCTGAGCGTGTCACGTGGCAACTATCAGATCGACTTGCCAGCCGGTATGGTATATGAGGACGATTTGCTGACTCATGGCACCCAGTTCGACCGCCGCCAAATTTCCCCTGTCGTCACGGTCCGTCCTTGGCTATCTCCCTTCCCGCCACATCGCACATGGACTCTTCGCATGCCCATTCCTATAGGATACGAACCCGAGCAGCTGGTCATCTGCCGCCTCAATGGCGATAACGCCTCGGCTCAATCCACCCGTATTGTTGAGCGCAAGATTGAAGGCAAGCCTGGCCGTTGGCTCGAAACCGACTGCCGCTGGTGGGGTAACTTCGTTGTCAAGGCCGATACTGCGGCTCCGTGGGTCAAAGCTGTCAACTTCAAGAATGGTGCCAGATTCACCGGCAAGGTGCTTAACCTCAAGATGTGGGACGACCTTTCAGGCGTGCGCGAATATCGCTGTTTCATCAATGGCGAGTGGGTGCTCGCCGAGTTCGATGGCAAGTCCGCCACACTTTCCATCAAGCTCAGCCAAGTGCCCGCAGCCGACAAGGACCTAGAACTTAAAGTATTCCTCACCGATGCCTGCGGCAACGCCCGCGAGCAGACCTTCGCTATCCGTAGGTGGGTTGAAACTTTTTAAAACAACAAACTGATGTTATGAAAATATTGGACTGCACTATACGAGACGGAAGCTATGCAACCAACTATCGTTGGGAGCCAGATATCATTCAACATATTGTTCGGGGACTGTCCGAGCAAGGCGTTAGTTATATAGAGATAGGTAATGGAACCGGGCTTGGGGCGTACAGAAAATTTGAGAATGCAATGTCTGATGATGAATATTTTCAGTATGCTATTCCAAGCAAAGGAACTGCCAACATAGGTGCTTTCTTCATGCCGAATGTGGGTACTAAAGATGATATTCTTCGCCTCAGTGATGCTGGGGCAGACTTTGTCCGAATTGGTGTTAATGCTACTGAGACGGAAAGGGCATATGAATATATTGAATATGCGAAAAGTTTGGGATTATACGTCTTTACATTTTTTATGAAGACTTATGCCATTTCAAACTATCAGTTTGTCCTTAGTACTCAGCGTTTGATTGAACACCAGACTGACGCCATTTATATTGTTGATTCTGCGGGTTGCATGCTGCCTAGTCAAGTTCATAAACTAGTGAGCGATATCCGCTCTTTTTACGACATTCCTGTTGGTTTTCATGGCCATAATAATCTGCTGTTGGCTAACGCAAATAGCCTTGCGGCAGCCGAGGCTGGTGCAGAGTTTATCGATGCTACGCTTGGCGGGTTAGGGCGTGGTGCTGGAAATGCCCAATTAGAATCACTTGTGGCTATTCTCCAAAAAGCAGGGTATGTCAGTGGCGATACAAATATATATGATCTTTCTGATCTATACGAACAAACTATTGCCCGCCGATATAATGCTTCTGTGAAAGGTAGTTCTAAACGTGAAATCTCGGAAGGTGCAACGCATTTCCATAGTTTGTTCACAGGTATCTTGGAGCGTACGGCAGAAAAATTCAAAATCAATCCGGAACAACTTATGAATGAGGTATGTAAGATAAATGTTGTAAATCCGTCTGAAGAACTATTTGAATTAGCTGCCACTAATATAGTCAATGGACGAGATAGTGCATTTTTTGCGCCAAAGTTCTATCATAAAAAATATTGATATGCAAAACGATTCTTTTATAAAAGAGTATCTTGAAGCACTTCAGCGTGTGAAAGATTTGACGGAGAAGACCAATAAACGTTCGGTGTTAATCGTCCAACAGGACGTCTCTGAAAGAAGCAGATATGGTGGTGTTACATCCATTCGCGAAAGTATTTCGAATATTATCTGCATCATCTCGGTTATTGGTACCGACTATGCTGACAAAGTCATTTCTGCCTCAAATGGTATCATGGATTTCGTTCTGATAGATTCCGATACAATCCGCCACAATAGCAAGGAAATTAAAGATTCCTATACTCTTGCTGTGAAATCTCAGTCAATCCCTTATGCCTTTTATAGCGATGTCGACAATTGGGCTACCTCGTCAATTAACTTTATTAAATGTATTGAAAACAACGAAATTCAAGACAAAAGGATTCTGATATTGGGCAATACCCCTCTAGCTGTCCGCATGATAATCTATATGGTCAATCAGGGAATCTCAGTCAATGTCCTTCAGTTGGATTATCCAACTTTGGATTCTCCGCTGAATTCCGAAACAAAATTGACAATCGACTCGCCTCATGTTACTATTCTGGGAAAGCAAGATGTTGTTGGGTCGCATTTCGATTTGATTATTGGTTGTGCGCATAAAGAAAACTATCAACACCTCGAAGCTCTTTCGGATTGCGATTTTTCTCGAGCCTACGATATCGGTATCAAGAATTTCCCAAAGGAGTTTATCGCAGAACATTCGAGTGCCGACTTCTTCCGCTCTGATGATAGGGCAGGTATAGCAAGTCTTGTCATCAATATTATGGAATCAGAATATTTGGTTAGCCATAATCTTGGTCGTGTGAAAATCGGAGGCCTAAATGTTGTCAGCGGTGGTGTTGTGGGGCATGAGGGTGATGTTGTTGTAGACAACGCTTTTAATCCCACCACTGTCCTAGGCATAGCCAATGGCGATGGTACATTCAAGCATGAACTTTCACAATTAGAAATAGATAATATTAATAAAATAAGTGCATTAATATGAATTCTTCCAACCAGACAATAATGGTCCTGCCTGGCACCTTCTGGCAGATACCTCTCATCAAAAAAATCAAAGAAAAGGGTTTCCGCGTGGCAGTCGTCCATCCCTATGAAGGAGCTCCGGCATTTGATTATGCCGACCAAATCATATATGCTGATATTCTTGATAAGCAGCACTGTCTGCAAGCTGCCAAAGAAATTGGTGCAGTGGCTATTATGTCTGATGAGTGCGACATAGCCACACCTACTTTGGCATACGTTTCCGGGCAATTGGGGCTGCCGTCTCAAGGCGAGGATATGGCCCAACTCTATACAGATAAGTCGTTAATGCGAGATTTCTGTCGCGACCACAATCTTCCTTACCCTGAATACAAGGTATGTGAAACCCTTGACGAAGCGGTTGCTTTCTTTAAGTCGTTAAATAGAAAGATGATTATCAAGCCGATAGATGCTAATAGTAGCCGTGGCGTGTATACCATTGAGTCGGAAGCTGAATTGGTTGCCAAATTTGAAGAATCAATATCCTTCTCCCACCATCGTCGTGCTGTCATTTGCGAACGTCACATAGGTGGTCCTGAATTTTCTGTTGATGGTATCATGACCCCTTATGGCCATATCTGCCTTGCTATATCCGAAAAACAACAATTCTCATACAATAAGAATCTGGATAGCGACTTGTTTTTCTCCTATTATAGCGATAAGTACGACTATGACCTTCTCCGCAAAATCGACACTACGTTTGTTGAAGCTTCTGGCCTGAAATTCGGATTCACTCATGCTGAATATAAATGCGAGGATTGTGTCTTCTATTTGTTGGAAATAGGTGCTCGTGGAGGGGGAAACCGCATTTCCTCTCATATCGTTCCTGCTATGACAGGCATTGATAACTACGATATGCTCATTGATATGTTTACCGGAAAAGATATCGCTCCCATTCCTGCCCAAAGCCAGTTGGCAACAGACAAAGTCGCTGTGCTTACTTTCTTCGACACTACCGAAGTTGGTGGCAAGGTCGTTGCGGTAGAAGGTCTCGATTTCCTTTCGGCCAACCCTAATATTCTTGATTATAAACTTAACTTCAAGGTTGGCGACACTATCAAGCGTCCTACTGATGGCGGAAACCGTATTGGCTACTATGTGGCATGTTGCGAAAACAAAGAGAATCTGGACAAGCTGAAAGAACAAGTCGCCTCAAAATTTAAAATTATTTACGATTAGAATCACATTCAAAATATTGACAGAAAGTGTCGCCTTTAACGCAAAAAGAATGCTAATAAAAGAATATTTTGAAGAAAAATTTTGTGGGTTCAAAAAAAGTTCGTATCTTTGCAATCCGTTTCTAGGGTATAATATGCCCTTAAAAGTAGATATAATTAGTTAAAACAAAATAAATTAAACAACAAATGTACGCAATCGTAGAAATCGCAGGAAAGCAATTCAAGGTCGCTAAAGATCAGAAGGTTTTCGTTAACCGTCTCCAGAACGAAGAGGGTAGCGAGGTTACTTTTGACACCGTGATGCTTAAAGACAATGACGGCAACATCCAGGTTGGTCAACCTTACGTTGCTGGTGCTAGTGTAAAGGCTACCGTTATCCGCCACCTCAAGGGCGATAAGGTTTTGGTCTTCAAGAAAATCCGTCGTAAGGGTTTCCAGAAGATGAATGGTCATCGCGACTATCTGACCCAGATCAAAATCGATAGCATCAATTAATTCAAGTAGTGTAAAACCTTTTAAAAACATTATATTATGGCTCACAAAAAAGGTGTCGGTAGTTCCAGTAACGGTCGTGAATCCGAAAGCAAACGTTTAGGCGTTAAGATTTTTGGCGGTCAGCATTGCATCGCCGGTAACATCATCATCCGTCAGCGTGGCACCGTCCACAATCCTGGTCAGAACGTAGGTATGGGGAAAGATCATACCCTCTATGCACTTGTTGACGGTACTGTTCAGTTCAAGAAAGGTCAGAAAGACCGTTCTTATGTCTCCGTTATTCCCGAGACTGCTGAATAATCCTATCTGTTAGAAAGTTCAAGGCACGCTCTGATAAGGGTGTGCCTTTCTTTCATCAATTAATGTGGCACTGTGCGGTGTCGTGCGAGTGCCTATTTCAGTTCATTCTTTGCCATGTCCGAAAAGAAAACCTTTGTCATCGCAGGTCCGTGTAGTGTTGAGAGTCGCGAGCAACTGTTCTCGATTGTCAACACATTGAGTGCTATTCCCCAGGTAGGCATGATTCGTTGCGGCGTGTGGAAGCCGCGCACCCGGCCCGGTGGTTTTGAAGGTTTGGGCGAAGAAGCGTTGCGATGGATACGGGAACTGAGAGCCGACCATGGGTTCGACCATGTGCGTTTCGCTTGCGAAGTGGCACGACCAGAACATGTTAGTATGGCCTTGAAGTATGGTGTCGATGCCGTGTGGGTAGGTGCCAGAACTACGGCCAACCCCTTCTTGGTTCAGGAACTTGCCGAAGCGTTGAGCGGTAGTCGTGTGGCGGTCATGGTCAAAAATGCTCCCAATCCTGATGTGAAATTGTGGATGGGCGCCATTGAGCGTTTCCTCAAAGTGGGCATTGCCGATGTGCGTGCGGTGCATCGTGGTTTCGATGTTTATAAAAACTCCGGCTATCGTAATGCGCCGTTGTGGGAGGCGCCCATTGAACTACGCCGTGCCATGCCCCAAGTGCCTATCATTTGCGACCCGAGCCATATTGCCGGTCGCAAAGAGCCGCTGCAGCAATTGTCGCAGACTGCTTTGGATTTAGGCTTCGACGGGCTGATGCTTGAGGTCCATCCTTCGCCGTCTACTGCGCTGACAGATGCCGACCAGCAACTGTGTCCGTCTGATTTTGAGGTGCTTTTGCGTTCGCTTGTTCTGCGTAGCACCGATGAGTTGGTGGCTGATGAAGAATTGCGAGTGCTCAGAGGGAAGATTGACCAGATCGACGAGCAGTTGCTACAGCTCTTGGTGGAGCGGTTGAACGTGTCGTCGCAGATTGCCGATGTCAAGGAACGCTGCAATATGGCTGTCTTTCAGCCTAAAAGATGGGACTGGGTGTTGCAGCAGCGTCAGGAGCTGGCTTCGCAAATGGGGTTGGATTCTGAGTTTGTGAAGGAGATTTTCGAGAAAATCCATGCCGAGAGTGTCCGCACCCAGCAGGAAATCTTGAACGGATAGACCTCTCTTGTTATCTCTCTTTTATTTCAATTCTTCCTCTCTTTCTGCGATGCCTTGTCGGCGCGGTCCATCACTTGGTGTACAAAATAGAGGAATTCCGAAATGCTTTTTTGCTTTGATACAAAGGGCGTTGTCCGTGGCTCGGACGGTGCCGCTGCCACAAAGGCATTCTCGAAGGCTATCTGGTCGAAAGGTGTGCCTTCGATTTTTTTATGCCATGTGCCGGTCAGTCGTGGCAGATAGTAGTTGCGGATGAGGCCTGCCCAAAGTCGGCAGCTGTAGTCGTTCACGGGTTCGTCCTGGCGATGGTCGCCGTACCACACGCTGACGAGTCGCCGCGCGTTTGCGGCATTGCGACGCTGGGTTGGCGTGTCGGAATTGCGGTAGGCCAGCTCGTATTCCCATCGGTCGAGTCGGTGCAAGGGGTGGAACGACAAAAGGCTGTCGAGGTCGAGCATGATGGCTTCCAGCGTGTCGAGTTTCTGCAGTGCCAAAGCCGGCTGGCCTTGCTGCGTGTAGTTCAGAATTCGGTCGTTGATATCTTCGATTTTCCCTGCGATATAAAGCGATGCGACCTCGATGTAGTCGGCCAGATACATGGCGGCCGCAGCCGAGTCGAGCGCGTAATAAATTTCTGGCAGACCCCAAACGAACTGGCACAGCTGCTCCGCATTGCGGTAGAATGTCGGGTCGAGTCCGGTAGCGCCGTGACCGATGATATTGTTGCGCACCTGCCATCCGAACTGCGGGTGGTCGCGGAAGTTGGAGTAGGCGGAGTTGTATAGATCCTTGTATCGCTTTGTCAATCCGATAACGGGAAAGCCGTAGCGGCAATGCACATAGTCCTCCAGCCATCGGTCCACGTCGATCACCGAGTCCTCGGGCAGATAGCCGCCGTCGCACAAAAGCTCGTATATCAACTCGTTGTTCTCCAACCCTTCGGGTGCCATGCCGTAGCCGACGAGGTTGCCTCTGTTGGGCGATCCGAATGCTTGCAGCCGTCCGTTGGCGTAATGGTCCAGCATCCCGGTGAACACCGTCTTGCCGCCCATGTTCGGTATCACCGACCAAGCCCACGGCTGGCCGTTGAAAGCCTGGTAGAAATCCCAGTTAAAGCTATTCTTCCAAAAACAGCAGTTATAGTCGGTGGCCATGTCTAGCAGATAGAACTTGCCTTGCGGCACCTGCCGTGTGAGTGCCTCGAAGATGCCGTTGCCCCACTGTCCGCGTTGGTAGCCGAGGGTCCATCCCTGCATCGTCCATACGGCGTCGGGGTTGGCCTGGCTGATGCTGTTGTAGATAGCCTGTCCGTAGAGCGCCATGAGGGCGGTGTCGGAGGGAATCTGCATCTCGTTGAACGAATCGCTCAGATAATAAATGTTGCGGCCGAAATGGCGCTCCCAGCAGCGAATGAACCTCGTGCCGATTTCGGCAAAGAGGGGCGAGTCGGGGCGGATGCGGTAGTTGCGGCAGCTGGCGGGCACCCAGTCCCATCCCGTGGTGTCCAGCCGCACGTCGTAGTGCTTGGCCAATGCCGGGGGCACGAAGCCGCTGAAGGCGGGGCAGATGGGCTCCATGCCGAGTCGCCGCATGCGGTCCATCACATGGTGTGCCAGGGCCATCTGCTGCTCATGCCATTCCTTGCCGAGCGGGCCGTCGAAACTGTTGCCGCTGATGTTGCCCATCCGCATCCAGGGCAGGTGGGCGGGACCGACCTCCCACGCGTCAAGTTCCTCGTCGGTAAGACCCATGTCACGGAATACCTCGCGGAAGACGGCCTCCTGAGCCAGCAACATCAGTGGCTGGTCGATGCCGTGCAGAGCCATCCAGTCCAGTTCCTCGTCCCATCGTGCTGTGTCCCAGTAGGGCATGGTGTAGCCGTATGTCACCACGTTGAAATACTGATGGTGTAGGAACGGCGAGACGGCGGTTGTTGGCGAGGTGCTGATGTCGTCGGGTCGCGCGAATCGGCTGCCGCTCCAGCTGCAGATGCCCGCATGGCGGCTCTTGGCCCACTGATAGAAACCGTGGCAGGCGGCCACGGGGCTCGAAGCCACCACATGCAGTGTGTCCGACTGCGAGAAATAGGTGTAATAGGGGTGGGCGTCGTGGCCGGGCTGGATCTCCACCTTCACGCCCATCTGTCCGTGGGTGAAACGACTGATGATGGCTTCGGCTTCCTGCGCACTGGAGGCGGAGAGCTGCCGCTGTGCGTTCCCGTGTGGGCAGAAGGTCAGGAGCGCCAGGAGGGCGGCGAGGGCGAAGCTATGGCGGGTGGGTCTTGGATTCATGGGCGATAATGATGTGTGTTTCAGTTTGATGTGTTTTGTATGTGCCTTGTGGCTGCAAATGCAAAGATACAAGTTTTTTCCGAACCGGCCAAACTCCTTTGCATCACCGTAGTCCCCGATCTGTTTTCCCTGATGGCCTAATGGCATCTTGCCCCGCCACCGGCGAACGCTACCGCTTCAACTTTCTTCAACTCCATCAACCTTTCTCAAACGCGAATTTCCGTGAATTATCCGAAAACTATTCCATGAATTAATTTGTTGGGAAATAATAATTTACAACATGGCTAACCTGCCGTCCCGATTTGGGGCATGTTCAGCGTCTTCCTGGGCAAGTGGCGGAGGCTAGGGGTGTCCGCGGTATGGACATCCCTCACTGAATTGCCGAGGGGTGTGACTAGTATTCATACCCCACCTTTCGGTTCCCTGGCCGAAGGCAGTTGGGGAGGAGTGGCCGAGGTTGGTAGCGCCGATTTCGTTGACGAAGGTTGACGCTTTCGTTCCTAAGCTTGTGTCCATTTCGGGCATAAGTTTGTCCTCCTCATCAATGTGTGTCCGGCACGCCTTCGGCGATAGGGGGTCGATTCGGCGGCCGGTTAACGTTAAGGCCCAAAAGCCTACGTTAAGGCTCAAAATGCGTCAGCCTGCTAACGTTAACGTCAAAGTTAAGGTCAAAAAGCGGGTTGCCAAGTGGCGGAAGGGGGTGAGGGTCAGCAACCTAGCGTTTTTTTTGTCGGTTTTGCATCTTTGATGCAAAGATACGACTTTTTTCCGACATAGCAAGGGGGGAACGCGACATTTAACAATTTTTCATATACGGCTGTCTGCATGTGGATGATGAGCGGTGCGGCTTTGGTGGGAGGACGACCGTCGTCTATGCTGCTTACGACAGCAAATGGCACTGCCGGATTTCTGCATGGATTTGGGTTGCAGGTGGTTAGATATAGATAGTGATGCTGGATGTGTGTCATGTGTCATATGTGTCATGTGTCATTAAGGATTTTGCATCTCTCGGGGGGTGTTTTTTGTTTCATATAATAATAAAAATATTTATATTTTTATTATTATATGAAGATTTTTTCCCCCTCGCAAAATCCGATTTTGCTTAATGACACATGACACATATGACACACATGACACACACGACACATTTTTGACGCATCTCCACCACTTCTCCCCACTCCTCCTATGCCGCCCACGATAGTTTAATAATTATTTATATAATGCGCAGTAGGCCCGCTGTACGGCCGTATTTATGATTTATGATTTATGAGTGGATGGCCTGGATTTAAGGTGGCTTCTAAAAATTGGATAATCTAAGTTTCGCAAGCGAAAACTTATGAACTGAAAGAAATTGCCAGAAATTAATCAGAAATTTGCTGTATATTAAAAATTTCTGGAGCATTTCTGATAATTTCTTTCAGTCCTTCTAGCCAAGCTTGCTTGGTTAGAAAAACAAATTTAGAGATTACCTTATGAATTGTGATTTATGAGTGGGCTGACGCAGCCAGGAGATTGTAGAATGTAGATTGTAGAGTGGGCTGCCGCACCAAATTTTTGTTCAAAAACTCGAAATTGCTGTTTCGCCCTCGCAAATTCAGTTCCCCCTTTTCTCTCGGCAAATGTTAAAAAATA